>JAISBG010000113.1 GCA_031266315.1 Planctomycetaceae bacterium
TGTACATGGATAACCCCGTGCAAACGAAGTGCAGCACGGGGTATTGAGCAATACGTCTCCTCCTACCGAACTGCGTAGCAGTTCAACAGAAAACACTTGTCCTTGCCGAGAGTAGATTGAACTGCTACGCAGTTCAGTGGGGTGTGGTTATTTCCCCCGTGCTGCACTTTGTTTGCACGGGGTTATCCATGTTGAAGTCCTACGGACTTAGGAATCATATTCCTTTATCTTGATTTTTTGTAAACGGCTACGAAAAAATTTGCAATTCTACTGTTTAGACCATAATTTCTTGGAGTCGTCCTTTTTCTGAGGGAGCGAGCATGACCGGAACATCATAGCCGCGAGTATTCGGCAACGGTGCGTCGGGATTGATTCCCATGAGTTCCAGAATACTTCCCAGTAAATCTTGCGGATAAACCGGACGATCAACCACTTTTTCGGCTTTTTCATTGGACGCGCCCAGAATTTGTCCGCCCTTGAAACCGCCGCCGGCAACCATGACCGAAAAGCAAGCCCCAAAATGATGTCGCCCGCCAAACCAAGGCGGATTCGGATCGACTTTCGGTGTTCGCCCGAACTCGCCGCACGCCCAAATAATTGTCGTATCAAGTAAATGACGCGCCGCCAAATCTTCAATAAGCGACGCAACACCCTTGTCAAATTCCGGCAACTTCTGATTCATTGCTTCGAAATGTTTTTTGTGCGTGTCCCAACCGGAGGAGTTAATCGTAATGTAAGGCACTCCCGCCTCCACCAATCGGCGAGCCATGAGACAGGATTGTCCGAAGGTTGTCCGACCGTATTTCTCCCGAACCGCCGCGTTTTCCGTTGAAAGATTAAATGTTTTCACCGCATCGCCTTGAATCAGATTATAAGCGTGTTCGACGGTGGAATCGAGTTGATCGTACACGGGGTTATCGGGGTCGGCATGACCGAGAATATCAAACCGTTTGATCAAACCGCGGCGATAATCCTGACGTTTCGGCGTCATGCCTTTGACGACAAAACCGGAAACGAGAAATGGGTCTTGATTTGGATTCCCGCCCGTAACAAACGGTTTGTAACGCGCCCCAAGAAAACCGGATTCCGAAAAACGTCCTTGTCCGGTGGTAAGAACAACATACGGAGGAATCGGATTATCGTAGCCATTGTCAATTCCTTTGAAAAGAGAAACAATGGCACCAATGTTTGGATAACTGATTCCTGCTCCCGGTTCACGTCCGGTTTGCATCATAAACGCTGCTGTTTCGTGATGATTATTGCCGTGCGTCATGCTCCGAATGACGGACAATTTGTCTGCTTGTGTTGCCAGCAAGGGCAAAAGATTTCCGAATTTCATACCGGAAACTGTTGTATCAATTGGTTTTTCAAATTGACCGAAATATTCTTTTCCGGCTTCCGGTTTTGGGTCAAACATATCCAAGTGTGATGGTCCGCCCCAGAGCCAGATTTGAATTACTGATTTTGCTTTACCGGGTTTGAAGGGAGTTGCCGGAATGACAGGCTGAACGACAGGTGTTTCCGGTTGCTGGTCGGCACGGACAACTCCGCCCAACGACGAAATAACAGCAGTTCCCAAACCGGCTCGTTTCAAAAATTCACGACGATTGGTATTGGTATTAGTTAAATCCATTGAAAAATCCCCCATGATTAGTTTTAGTTAATAGCGGAAAGTAACGCAAACAAATTCACAATCATCATTTTACGTTTAACTACAAAGAATACAAGAATGTCAACCAGTGGAAACAGTAGGATTGCCGGTTTTCCTCCGCCCTTTGTTGGAGTCAATGCAAACTCAACCGGCGCAACTGTCCAGCGGGCTTTTTGATAAATCGCCCACCTCGCCAAAAACAATAAAATCAATTACTTGTCCTGTCTTGCGGATAATTCGGGTTTAGGCACGGACGGAATGTTTAAAGGCACGAACGAAATGTTTAAAGGCACAGACGGATTGTGCCAAGGCAATCATCAGGTGGGCAACCGTTCGCTGAATGGTTGCGTCGGCGGTAGCCGACAGTGAATCAGATTAACGATGGCAATTAGTATTGCTAATGGTTTTGGAATCCAATTGCCAAACGAAATCAGGGACAAGTCGGCTATCGCCGACGCGACCTTTCAGCGAAAGGTCGCCCACCTACAAAAGGTTGTCCACCTTTTTCCGCGATTTTTCGGTGGGCAACCGTCCAGCGGACTTTTTGATAAATAGCCCACCTCTTTTCGCCGATAGTGAATTAGTTCTTTATGTGAGATCGACAGGTTTCAAAGTGCGGACATCAGGGAGATTGCCGAGTCGGAATGCCAAATCTTCCACCGTTTCCCGACCATCTGAAAGAAAAAGCCGGACACGAACCGACCAATAAATCTTAATCAAAATTCCCGAATATGATAACGGGCTTTGCGGTAAAACAGTGCGGAAGCGTCCCGGTCGGCGCGGGTCAATCCAATCTCCGGCATCAGCCGCATGACGCCAAAAAGCGTGAACTCCCATGTCTTCACTGCCTTTTCCTACCGTGTGCCAGAGAATAGAACACTCAACCGCCTGAATATCGTCGCCGCCAACAAAGTCAAACCAATAACTACCAGCCAACGTTTCCCCTGAATGATAAAGCCGACTGCCGCGTCCGTCCAACGTAATAACAATTCGCGGCGAAACAGAATTAGTCCGTTCAGTGGAAGGATTGATGATTTTACTGAGAATACTCATAACCCTCCCCCTTCCAATGTCAAATCGTTCAGCACAACAGGACGAACCACCATCGGACATTCACGGCGAATCTCCGATTTGCCGGCAAATTGAGCGTAAAGATCAATTTTCCAAAGAATTTCATTGTTTTCACAACGGAAGGAATGCATCGCGTCAATCGGAAGTTGGAAGAAAAATTCCTGATGAAGCGGTAAATCCGCTGTCGTCTCAAAATCATTCCGGCTGAAAATCGTTTGACGGAAAACATCTTTGCGGTTTGTTACCGTATCAGTGCCTTGCCGGAATCGGGCGATTTCCTCACAAACAAGATCAA
>JAISBG010000377.1 GCA_031266315.1 Planctomycetaceae bacterium
AAGAAGGTTCCATGACACACGGTTTTACACTTCAATGGGCGCAGCCGGTTGACGAAATCAAAGCGGAAGCACGCATGTTTCTTCACGAAAAATCCGGTGCGCCGCTCCTTTACCTTTCCTGTAACGACGACAACAAAGTTTTTTGTATCGCCTTTCGTACTCCGCCGACGGATAGTTCCGGTATTGCTCATGTGATGGAACATTCGGCGTTGTGCGGTTCCGAACGGTTTCCTTCCAAAGAACCGTTTGTCGATTTGCTCAAAGGTTCGCTCCAAACATTTCTGAATGCTTTTACGTCTGACGACCGGACAATGTATCCTATTGCCAGCCGAAACGATAAAGATTTCCTGAATTTAATGAACGTTTATCTGGACGCGGTTTTTTTTCCGAATGTTAAAAAATTCCCGGAAATTTTGATGCAAGAAGGCTGGCATTACGAAGTTGACGAAGAAACCGGCAATTTAACGTACAACGGCATCGTTTATAATGAAATGAAAGGAGTTTATTCCTCGCCGCAAAGTGTGTTGTACCGGACGATACAAAAATCCATGTACCCCGATTCAACTTACGCCAACGATTCCGGCGGCAATCCCGATCATATTCCCGAACTGACACAGAAAAAATTTGTTGCGTTTCACGATAAATTTTATCATCCGTCCAATTCCATGATCTATTTGTACGGAAACGGAAATATCGAAAAACATCTTGAATTTCTCGATAAAGAATATTTGAGCCGATTTGTGAAACAGACAATTGACGCCGGAGTTCAACCGCAGCCTGCTTTTGCGAAACCGAAAGATGTTACCGCAGAATATTCCGTCGATGCCGGCGAATCAACGGCGGAAAAAACTTTTCTGAGCATGAATTATCTTTTGCCGACCGATTTGGAAAATGCGGAACGTAATTATGGTCTTGACCTGCTGACTTATATTTTGGTCGGCAGTGAAGCCGGTCAACTCAAACGGGCGTTGCTTGATGCCGGTATCGGTCTTGATGTCAGTTGCTCGTTAGACAGTTCGATTTTACAACCGTGTTTTTCAATTATCGTGCAAAATTCGGAGCCGGAAAAGAAACAAAAATTTCTCGAAGTGTTGGAAACAACACTCAAAAAACTTGCCGCCGAAGGAATTGACCGCAAAATTATTGAAGGCGCGATCAACCGCACGGAATTTACGTTGCGAGAATTTCAGGTGTCCGGTTTTCCGAAAGGTCTGGTTCTGAACATGAATATCCTCGAATCATGGTCTTACGGCGGTGATCCGTTGAAACATTTGCATTTTGAACCGATTCTGAAAAATATTCGTGACGGTGTACCGAAAAATTTCTTTGAAAATCTGATTCAAAAATATTTGCTCGATAATTCGTCGCGCGGTTTTGTGATGCTCAAACCCAGACAGGGACTCGAAAAGGAAAATTCCGAAAAACTCGCGGCAAAACTTGTTGATATTAAAAAGTCCTTGTCTTCGGAACAACTGGCTGCCATTAAAAAGGAACAACAAATTCTTCTTGAACGTCAATCCACACCGGATAAACCCGAAGATGTTGCGAAAATTCCTGTACTTGGTATTGAAGATGTCGATAGAAAAGCGGAAGATATTCCGTTTCAAAAAACAGAATCGGACGGGTTACGGATTGTCAACACTAATCTTGATACGAATAAAATTGTTTATCTGACGCTTTATTTCAACGCCAAACTGAAACCAACCGCGACAACCGGTTTTTATGCGTCGTTGCTTTCGGATGTTCTTGGACGAGTTGATACGGAAAACTATCAATACTCTGATTTGAATAACGAAATTGATCTCCACACCGGCGGCATTTCAACCGGTTTGACGGTGTACAATCTCAAAAATAAAGAGGATTACGATGTTCGGTTTACCGTCCGAACCAAAGTGATGATTCCGAAACTGGAAAAGGGAATTGATCTTATTTTGGAAATACTGAACCGGTCGAAATTCGACGATACGGCAAGATTGAAAGAAATCGTACAAGAACTTCGTGTTGGTGCGGAACAGTCGTTGATGTCGCAAGGACACCGGTTTGCACAAACAAGAGCATCCGGCTATTTCTCGCCAGCCAACACTTATCGTGACCGTATCGGCGGCATTGAATATTATAAATTCCTGCGCGAAACGGAAAAAAGTAACACTATTGCGGATCAATTGAAAAATTACGCCGGAAAACTTTTTCTGAAAGAAAATCTGGATTTTATTTCCGTAACAATCGACAAGGAAAATTTCGATACGGTTTCCGAAACAATACGTAACAAATTTCAATCGGGAATTGTTGCCGGAAAAACGGACTGGTCTTCGGAAATAGCGGATTCGGCAACGTATGGACAGTTGAACGAAGCGGTGGTGATTCCGTCTCGTGTACAATATGTTGTCAAATCGGCGGATTACCGCAAGGCGGGATTGGAGTATTCCGGTAAAATGCTTGTCTTGACGAATATTTTACGTACAGGTTATCTTTGGAACAATATCCGTGTGCAAGGCGGTGCTTACGGCGGCGGATTTTCTGTTGACCGGAGCGGAGTTTTTTCGCTTTGGTCTTACCGTGATCCGCATTTGAAACGGACGGTTGACATTTATGAAGGCGTTGCCGATTATCTTGAAAAACTGGAACTTTCCGACGAAGAACTGACGAAGGCAATTATTGCAACAATCGGCAGTCTCGATAAACCGCTTACGCCTGCCGACAAAGGAAACCGCATTGCCGCGATGCAACTTTCCGGTTTAACCCAGGAAGATATTCAACGGGAACGCGATGAAGTGCTTTCAACAACAGTGGAAGACCTCCGCAAATTCGCGTTAATGTTTCGCGAAGGAATGAAACAGAACAATATCTGTGTTTTCGGAAATGAAGAAAAACTCAAAGAAGATAAAAATCTGTTCAAAAATACAATCCGACCCATCGAATAATAATTATGATTCATGAAGGT
>JAISBG010000178.1 GCA_031266315.1 Planctomycetaceae bacterium
GTATATCTTGTCAAAAATAATTTTTTTAAAGGTTTTTAGAAGTTGCCTTAAAATGTTTACTAACGAAGTGAAGAATATTTTAATTTAGCAAATTAGGTGTAATATATAAAATAGTAAATATAGAGCAATCTATTTTTAAAACGAATTAAAAAATATTCACAAAAATACAAAACTGCCTAAATTATTTAATTTACTTAATATTACCAATAAACGCCCTACTTTAACATCATTAATTCAGTTATCGCTTAACTTGAAACCACTGGCAATGCCCCTAAAGGGGCGGGAAAAACTTGCAATCCTACTGGAAGTAAGGAAAATGGAATACTCAATTTTTTTGATTCTTTCTTTGTATTTTTATCTTTTGGTCTAAAAATTTTACGTATTCTTTGTATTTTAGTTATTTGGTTACTATTTCTTAAACTTTATTCTTTCACTGTTCAATACAACTAATATACGAATTTTGGGAAAAAGAAAGAAATGTCATAAATTTCGATTTTTTTTGAAAATTGATCTGGAAATAAAACCGAATTTTTGTGTATTATGCAACTGTTCTCTTTTTGCGGTTGGGCGGATAAACAAAAAAGAGAATTTTTCGGAAATTGTTTTGATCAATTATTTTGATCAATCGTTTTGATCATTTATGGAGATGTTCGTGAAAATTGTTAAAAGAATTGCTGTTGCCTTAGTGCTTTGCCTTGCGGTAGTCGGGGCTTTTGCGCTGTTGAAAAAAGCACCGCAGTTGAACGTCCCTCCTGAAGATATTCATTATTTGGAAGAAGTTGGTATTTCCGCATCGGAATCGGCAACAGATGAAGGACTTTCCGGTGCACATGGTTCGGTTCAGGGTGTTCCGCCTCTTGTTTCTCCGTCGCAAATTCAAGGTTCCAATACACCGCCCAGTGCTTTCGGGGTATCGTCTCCTTTGTCGGCTTCCGTTCCATTGTTGCCGACCGCCGGATCGGAAATTCCGGCATTGACCGCGAAAACCGAAGCACCGTCGTTCACCGTAAGTTCCGAAGCACCGCCGTTTGTTGCCGCCAATCCCGAACCTGTTACCGCCGCACCTTTTGTTGTTCCGACTTTGCCTCAAGCCGCGCCAACACCTTCGGTTCCGTTCCAACCAGTTCCGACAACCCAATCGGTTCCGCTTCAACCTGTTCCGACTCAAATACCAATACCGCCACCGGTTCAACCGCCTCCGCCGGATAAACCGGTTACTTGGGACGGACCGATTACAGAAGTTGTTTTTATACCCTCCACAGATGTTTCTGATCCGTGGAGGGTTTCGGGCGTTATAGAACGCCCGACAGAACCGTCTGAATTATTGCCAAAACCGGTTGATCCGTTTTTGGCTTTCGCTGTTTCTGCTCCGGTTCCTTCGCTGCCTTCTACCGATTCTACCAATTCTACCGAATTGCTTACTCATGCCGGACAAGAAACCGCTTTGCCAAATAATTTGCCCAATAATAGTAATAACAACAATTTTCAGGTAAATAAAAATAAAGTTGCTGTTTCGGGCGACCGGATTAAACGTCTTCCGACTGTTGCGGAAAAAACTCCCGAAATGAAGCAAACGGTTACGGTTCCGATTGATTTTGAGAAAAATACTCCTTTGTTTTCCGCCGCCATTCCGGTCTCCGTTCCAATTGATTCCCAAAAACGGTTATATTCGCAAACTTTACCTTTGCCGGAAGAAAAATATCCTCCGTTTAAGTTGAACGATTACCGACAAACTTCGATTCGTAGTGATATTGCTTTCGTTCCGGTATTGCCGTCTGTCAAGGAAGAGCAACCAATGATTTCGTTTGTTCAGCAAAAACCGGAAAAGTTTGCGGTTAAAGAAACAATTCCTCTGGCAACAATTTTGCCTGCCAAACTGGAAACGGAAATACCGTTTACGGACACAAAACCAATGGTTCCTGAAACGGTTACGGAAGTAAAAGCGATTGATTCGATTCCGTTTGTTGCGATTGAAAGTTCTCCGGCTGCGCCGACAATTGAAATTCCGGCACAACAAACCGCTCCAATGATTCGTGAAACGGTGGGACGTTTTATCAAAGCTCAAACGGTGTTGATTGAATCAGGAGAGGCGGCGAAAATTCGTAATGCTTTTGTACAGTTAAGCCGGCTATACGAACATCAGGAGTTGAACGAAGCGGAAAAAGCGTACATGTTGCCGTTACTTGATCGTTTGGCGTTGAATGTGATTTATTCGCGGAACGCTCATATTCTGGAGCCGGCTTATATCATTAGGTTGGGAGATTCGGTTGATTCTATTGCGCAGACGTTTGATCTTTCGTCGGCGTTGTTAATGAAAATCAACGGTCTTACCGGCGCACGACCCTTGGAACCGGGTACGGAATTAAAAGTTGTCGTTGGTCATTTCGATGCAAAAATTTCCGCCGGACACCGTGAATTAACGTTAATATTAGGCGGTTTGTATGCCGGTCGTTTTCCTGTTGCACTTGGTGAACGGATCGAACATTTACGCGGCGAGTTTTATGTCAGTTCAAAAACGGATGCCTGGAACGAAAAATCGTTGACGTTGAACAATGGAGTTGTGTTTTACGGAACAGACCGCCCGCAGCCGGGAGACCCCTTGGCAACAACTGTCCGGTTCACGCAACAGGACGCCAAAGAGTTGCTCGACATTCTGACCGAACGATCCGTCATTGTCTTCGGAGATTAAGTAACCAATAAGGTAAACAATTTATCAAAAGTTTTGCTGAAAGGTTACCTACTTCATCATTTCGCTTGCGTCCCCAACTATTCACTATTTACTAAATTTTCCCTTCTTGTAAATGCCGATACTTCCTGTTATGATGTTTTTTCTTGTTTGACTATGAGAATTAACTATTGACCATCATTATCGGAGTTAGGGGAATTGTTTTATGTCAGAAGACCAATCGAAACAACAGCAGTTGCTCGAACAACCGTTTAACGAAACCGCTCTTAGCAAATTCAGGAAAGAATTTCGACATGATGAATTTGGCAGGAATAAGTTGAAAGAGGTGAGGAAGGCTCGAAAATTTCTAATCCATGTTCTCAAACCGGAAGTGAAGGCTTTGCTTGATATTGATAAATTGGAGATTGATTCGGAATCATTCGTTGATGA
>JAISBG010000382.1 GCA_031266315.1 Planctomycetaceae bacterium
TAAAAGACGATATAAATTTCGTAAATTATTTAACCGTCAGGTTTGAAATGGGTTCATAAAAATTTGTTAAATTCAAACTCCACGATTGAATGGTTATACCGTAGCCGGTAAGGCAATAGGCTTCGCCCACGAGTAACCGCTTCACGTTGTTGCGCTACCGTGTTCAGCTTCGCGAATTTTAAAACGGCTTTAGCATACTAAAATTTTACCTAGTGTAAGGAATAATTGCATGAACGATTTGGATCTGGGACGATTTCGCAGATTGACATTATCGTGTTGGTATTTGACCGGTCCGACGGCAAGCGGTAAAAGTCAGACCGGGATTAATTTAGCCCGACGGCTTGGCGCGGAAATTATTTCGCTTGATTCAATGGCGATTTACCGCGAAATGGATGTCGGAACCGACAAAGTCGCACCGGAAGATCAAGGCGGAATTACACATCACATGATTGATATTATTGACCCAAGCGAAGAATACTCGTTGGCTCAATATGTTCGTGACGCCAGCGATAAAATTGATGAAATTCAACTTCGCGGTAAAAATGTTCTTTTTGTCGGCGGTACGCCCTTGTATCTCAAAGGAATGTTGCGCGGTGTTTTCGAGGGTCCGCCGGCTGATTACGAGTTCCGGCTTCAACTTCAGAAAAAAATGGAAGGCAATCCGCCGGAAATATTGCATCAACTATTGAAAAAAGTTGATTCGGTAACAGCAAAACGGCTTCATCCCAACGATACCCGCCGAATTATTCGAGCGTTGGAAGTGTACGAAAAAACCGGAAAGCCGATCAGTTCGTTTCAAAAACAGTTCGATGCCGGAACGCCCGCGTCAAAATGTCAAGTGTACGTTTTGCAAACACCACGCGATGTTTTGTATGCACGAATCAATAAACGGGTTGATAAAATGATTTACGAAGGTCTTCTCGATGAAGTAAAACAACTCGCCGAACGAAAAGTTCCTATTGGTAAAACGGCACGTCAGGCTCTCGGTTATAGAGAGTTGTTCGACTATCTTGACGGCAAAATGAAATATGGACAAGCCGTTGATCTGATTAAACAGAATACCCGCAATTTTGCCAAACATCAGGAAACTTGGTTCCGAAGTCTTTCCGAATGTCGGTTCACTTCCTCTGATAAACCGGAGTTTGAAGGAATTGAAGACGAAGTGGAAACGGAGGAAACCGAACTTGCGGAACCGCAACTATCAGACAAATCAAATATACCGTAACCGGTAATGGCGAGGCATCGCCCTTGAGCAACCGCTTCACGTTGTTGCGCTTGCGTGTTTAACTTCGTGAAATTTAAAACAGTTCCAGTATAATTAATGATTACTTTTGACTGTCCCGTTTGCGGAAAACATTACACATTTAGCGACCGGTTCGGCGGTCATTCAATGATATGTACGGGTTGCCGGTCGTCTTTAGTTGTTCCGAAAATTGAGGAGCATGTTTCACCGGTCAAGCCGCCGCCGTTGCCGATTCAATCCCGTTCGGTATTGCCGACTCCGCCGTTATCAATTCCGCCAATTTCGCCGTTGCCGGATTTGTCGTCTGATGTTCCATCGCCTTTTGAATTGCCGGTTTTGCCGGCAACCGACCCAATAACCAATCAAGACGATCTGGCAATTCTCGCTTACGTTTTCGAGGAAAAACAGCAAGAAAAACAACTGGAGAAAGAAAAGAACAAAGAAAAATTATCGCCGCAAACACCGCCGATTCCGCCAGCAGTAAATCAGAAGACCGAACCGGAAACCCAAAAGAACTCCTCTTTTTTGTATCGTGTAAGTCTTGTTTTGACTTTTTTAGGTTTTGTCGGTATTGGAATTTTTCTGATATGTTACATTGATTGGCGCAGTCCCGACCCGCGTCCGGCACTATTGGAAAAAATAACGCAACACAAATTTCAGACGTTAATCGAAGCAAAAAATAAGGAGATAGAATCGGAAACGTTACGGTTACGCTCTCTCGAATTATGGAATCAGGCGGGAGAATCCATTGACGCCTTAATCGTAACTCTTGGAAAAAACAACACAAAACGGGAAAATAAAGAAATAACGGCAGAACAACAATTGAACGATATTGACAACATGATTCAAACGGCGGTACACCAAGCCGCCGAAACGGAAATCCGTAGAAAAAACACCATTCGAGACGCCCAAATTTACAGAACAGAAAATCAATTTTTTGAAGAGCAGGAAATTAAATTACAAGAACAAATCCGACAATTTCCTAATGATCGTTCTTATATTGCCATGCCTATTTTTGATACGGAAAATGAGGCAGTTCCGGCGGAAGAACCCATCATGCTTGGTTCCGACTGGACTGAAAATCATTTTAGTCAACTGAATTTTCCCGGAATAACCGCGAATCGGTTTTATGCGGCGTTTGACGCAATAAAACGTCTTTACGGCGACAAATCGCTCCGAATTACCTCATTGGAGCAAGTTCCGATTACTGTTTCGTTTTTTGAAGATGTTGCGAAAAATAAGGCGAAAAATAATGCGGCAAATAATCTGATCACACCGGAACATGCCGAATGTTTTGCTTTTTCGATTCGTTTTCCCGAAACAGCCGAGTTATTACGGATTGGCAGCGATGCTGATATTGGAAAAGTCGGCGCATTCCGAATCCGGTTTGTTTATTCGACCGGACACATTGATTTTGAAACGGTTTCTCTAAGATATTGCAACGCATTATTTTACGATGCCTGCGGAACATTTATTCCTGTTGAATTTCCTTTGACCGGAGATTCCTTCTGGAAACGAACCGACCAATTTGAAGATTCCAAAACCGAATGGAACAAACAATTGACCAAACAATTGGGTAAACAATTGAGCAAAGAACCGATTGACCATATTGAAATTTGCCTAACACCTCTGTCGAACCGGACAACTTTTTGGCTTGACGGAATAGCATTAACCGAAAAAATTTCACGTGAACCATACGATTTATTACGTGCGGAAATTCAGCAAACGGAAATCCGAAACCGCGTAAAAGAATTTTTTAAACTCCAAAATTCAAATGATAACTCGAACAATAATTCCGATGCTTTAACAGAATCAGAATCAACATCAAATAATAATTTATCAGACAATAATAACACCGCAAAAAATTCCGGCAGGGAGTTGCCGAAAACGATTGAAACAGATTCGAGGAACCGGTTGCTTCGGTGGGTGTTACAAGATGCTCACGGAACAATTCTTGTTCGGCGCGGCGATACGGTTCTTGCGTTGGATTCACAAAAACCGATACCGGAATTGAGTGAAACAACAATAATTGAAGAAATCAATCTCACCGGTTTCCGTAACATAACGGAAGAACATTTAAACCAATTGGGAAATTTGAAAACAATTAAACGTCTGAATCTTTCCCGAACCGGATTAAAAAACAAAAACCTTATTAAATTGGCAACACTTACTTCGTTGGAATCGCTGAATCTGGCGGACAACGAACTGACATTTGCGGGACTTCCGGCAATTCGGACATTGAAAGGTCTCAGGGAATTGAATCTTGACGGTATTAAACCGGAGGTTGACGGAATTGACGCGATTGGAACGCTCACCTCGTTACGTTCTTTGAGTTTGAGCCGATCCGGAATGGATAACAGTGACTTGATATATCTTTTACCATTGGCGGAATTGGAAATACTCAATTTGTCTTCTACTAAAATCGGCGACAAGGGATTACCGATTTTCCGTGTATTTACGGAACTTCGGTTGCTTGATTTATCGAATACGAGAATTACCGACAACGGTCTTGTTTCGTTAATTCCGCTCCGCAATCTTCGTGAACTGCAATTGAACGATACCGCGTTAAGCAACGCTTGCCTGAACAATCTCGGCAAAATTCAGAGACTTGAAACAATTTCTGTTTCCAACACTGCGATCACCAAAGACGGAGTCCGAAAAGAACTTAGCCCTGAAAAATTCAAATCTTTCCAATTCTCAAAAGATGAATAGATATAGGCAATTCTATATTGCGTTAGGGTTGTATTTGGTATTTTTCAAGTTTCTAAATAATTATTTTCCTGATTGATCCGAAACACCGAATAGCCCGATA
>JAISBG010000308.1 GCA_031266315.1 Planctomycetaceae bacterium
TGCCTATCATGCGTAACATCAGTTAATTATATTGATTAATAACTCCTATTGACACAATAAGGATTATTCTGCATAATTCGACCCGTTTTTTGGAAAAGTCGGCTATTCACTCTTCTAACATGATTCGGAATGCGTTGTAACCGCATCAAAAATTTCTTGTTAAAAAGCGAGTTTCGCTCTATTCCGGTTGATGTTGCGCGCCGAAGGTTTTGTTTTTTCGGAAATTTTTTATCAATTGTTCTCGCAATTTTCTTATCAATTGTTTTTTTCGCGGTTTTTTCTTTGGGTTCGGATATTCAACGTTCTTCACAAAACACGATGCTCCGAAACCCGATGGAAAAACAATTTAACAATCCTCAGCGTGAACCGGAAAACCGATTTGCCAAACGTTCCCGATTCACCGACGACACTATTCCGTCACCAACTCCACCGTCAACCTCGACCGAATCAACAAAAATCCGCCAAGTGTCCGGTGAAACCAATCCGCCTAATATTTGGGACAATCCCGATTCTGTTACCGGCAATGAAATGACATTGTCTGATTGGGGAGTTGGTTCTGCGTCAGTAACATCGAACAATTTACCTTCTTCATCTCCGCAACCGCCAACCGTTATACCATACAGTCAAGGAATTTTTAACGGTTGGGGTGCAAACACGGCAGCAAACCAATTGTCAGGCAATCCGACAGGTAATCCAAACTTGCCTTATTCTAACACTGAAATAAGTTCGAATACAAGCCCTTTGTTCAATAATCTTTACACTTATTCGTACCCGCCGGAAATGACGCCTTCCAACTTTTCCGGTAATAATGAAAATCCTTACGGAGTTAATGGTTTCGGTTATTATGCTCCTGACGTTGGGCAATTTTACGCAACTTCTTACAATCCTTATGCTTATTACAACAATCTTGCAACCGCATCCAATGATTATTACGGACAGGGAAACTTGGGAATGTACCATTCCGGTGAGATGACGGGACAACAATTTACCGGTAACGAAATTGCCGGACAACAAAATTCATTGTATCAGGCGTTGCTGATGCAGGAAATGTTGTTACGTCAACGGGAAGAGGGAAAAGAGGAAAAAAACGAAACGGAAACCAATAAAACGAAAAAATCCGATACGGAAAAAACACCGGAATCACAATGGACAATGAAACAATTGATGCCGATTCATGTTTCGTCGCCACTTGGTGAAACATTATTTTCCTGTGTGAAAGTGCTTAGTCCTTTTTGTACACCGTCCGGACCGCATCGCGGAGTTGGTCAGCCGCTTCTCAATCGAAGTTGGCTGGATCATCCGTATTATTTTGGCGGTTTTAGCGGTTGGATTTCCGGTTCGCAATTAGTTTCCGGTTTGATTGACCAGAAAAAAGGCGGAACCGGCGGATTGATTTTCGGTTATAATCTGAACGAATATTGGGGACTGGAAAGCCGGCTTCATTTTGCATCAATTGATATTAAGGAAACCGCTGCCGGACGTGAAGCATTCCGAAATTGGTACACGGCGACGAATCCCGGAACTCCTGTTCCGGCACTGACAACACGGAACAACCGGTTATCGACGTTGGATATTGCGGTTCATTACTATCCGCTCGGCAATGCCAAATGGCGACCATTTTTCAAGTATGGTCTTGGGTTTAGCCGTGAATCATTCCTTGACACGTATGGACAAAAACGCAATGAAAATACAGTAACAATGCCGTTTGGTGTTGGATTACGGTATTGGTGGAATGAAAATCTTGCGATTCAAGCGGATTTGCTGGACAATGTAATCTTTTCGTCTGGAATTGCGAAAACGCAAAACAATATTGCGTTTTGTGTCGGCTTAACGTATTCGTTTGGAAACAGCAAAAAGAAACGCCCAACCGCTTATTGGCCCTACACGCCAAGTCTTGGGTCTAAATATTAGTGAATAGTTAATAGAGAATAGTGAATAGTGAGGGACGCAAGCGGATTTAATACGTTTGTTGAGAAAGTTAAAGACCGGATGCCGTAAAAGTAGTTACTTTTGTCGTAAAAGTAGTTACTTCTGCCGTGAAAGTAGTTACTTTTGTCGTAAAAGTAGTTACCTTTGCCGTGAAAGTAGTTACTTCTGCCGTGAAAGTAGTTACTTTTACCGTAGAAGTACCAAAATTTGCCCTATATTAAGACAACAAGGTGGGCGACCTTTCGCTGAAAGGTCGCGTCGGCGTTAGCCGACAGTGAATCAGATTAATGATGGCAAAATGAAGACTCAACCGGCGCAACCGTCCAGCGGACGGATTGCCCACCCATTTTCGCCGACAGTGAATCAGATTAATGACGGCAAAATAAAGACTCAACCGGCGCAACCGTCCAGCGGACGGATTGCCCACCCATTTTCACCGACAGTGAATCAGATTAATGACGGCAAAATGAAGATTCAACCGGCGCAACCGTCCAGCGGACTTTTTGATAAATAGCCCACCCATTTTCGCCGACAGTTTTATTTCCCTTCATCTTTTTATGATTATTTGCGCAAAGAATTGATAAGGTAGGTGTTTTTTTTTAACCATTCGACGATGACCGGAGTCAATGTTACCACTCAAATTTTAGCCCAATCGAAAAATAAAGCGGCAATTCCTTTATTGGAAAAGGCGTTGGATTCTTCATCGCAAGAGATTCGGAAATCCGCCGGAAGTCAATTGATTAATGTTTCCGGCACTAAAAGTATTCTGAAACTCATCAATAAATTCGATCCGGCTGACGAAACAATCATAAACCTCTTCAATGCTCATCGCGATAAAGTTTTTTCGGCGTTGCGCACCGCAATTGCCGGAGAAGACCCTTATCTTGCGCGGAATGCTTTTCGGATTGTTTACACTCAGCGTTATTTTGAAATATTGCCGTCAATGTTGTTGATCTTTCTGAACCAAAATAAAACACAAGAGGAAAATCTTTCCTTATCGGAAGGAATTTTGAGACTGCTTGAAAAATATGTTCAGGCGTTAGAGGAACGTAAAAACCGGCGGCGGCTTCATGAGACGATTTTATCGGAGATTGTGTTGGTTTTGCTCCGCGGGTTGAAGGATTTTCACCGGAACGATCCTGATTTGTTTCTGGTTGTTTTTCTGCACCTCTATATGTTTATGACCGACAAACACAGTTCCTTAACGAAACTTCTTTATATTCCTTCTTCGGCATTTCACGGAATTTTCCATCGTTTTCTGACTTCCGGGCAGGAACCTTATATTTTTCGTTTTATTACCTATTGTCTCGGCAATCCCAATCCGCCTCCGATGGTTTTAGCCGCTTTTTCAAAACGTTTTGATATACCGTTTATTACTTATTTTCTCAAAAATATTGCGGAAGAGCCGGTTTCTGTTTATTTGAAAGCCAATCTTGCGGCTGTTTTTCCGATTGAATGGCTTGATTCGTTCCATAGTCTTCTTGACCAACTCGACGAACAGGCTCAGGCGGGTTTAGCGGTGTTGATTCAATACGCCGGTCTTTCCGGCAACGAAATCCAATCGAAACTCCTTACACTATTCCGTCTTGGCAAAGGTAAAGGGCGATTGAAAGCGTTAACAGCATTAATGCGGTTTTCGGGTGAGCAGATTGACCAATTTATTTGGGATACTTGTGCCGATGTTGACCCGAATATTCAGGCGGAAGCGTTGACATTACTCAGCAAACGTGATATTCCAAACGCTAATTTCCGAATTTTACAATTTGCCAATAGTTCCCATGAAATTGTTCGCGAAACCATTCAAAAACTGCTGCCTAATTTCCGGTTATCGCGTTTTTTCGAGATGTTCGACCAATTAACGGAAGAGCAACGGCGAGCGATGTTCAATGTGGTAAAAGTTTTAGATTCGCAAACCGTCAATGAGTTGGCTCAGATTCTGGCGATTGGGGAACCGCTTGATAAAGCTAAAGCGTTACTTTGTGTTGATTACGGGTCGATGATTCTTCCGTTGGAGGATTCGCTTTGCGGAGTTCTTGCCAAAGGGGAAATATCGGCAATTCGTGTCAAAGCGGCGGAATTACTCGCGGCGGGGCAACGTGAATTGAGTCGGAGTACCTTAGTTCAGGCGTTGCACCGCGACCCAGACCCAACAGTTCGTGCCGCCGCCAAAAACAGTCTGGAAAAACGCCCCGCCCAATGGGAACAACATAAAAATTAAAGGTGACTATTCAGTGGAATAGCCCGATAGGGCTTCATTTTCATAACCGCAGGTCTTCGACCTGCGGTAGTACCGCGATAAAAACCCGCCGCCTGAAAGGCGGGATTTTGTGCGGCAACGG
>JAISBG010000374.1 GCA_031266315.1 Planctomycetaceae bacterium
ATCATAAATGCTGGCAGACAAAATATAAAATAAAAATGAACCAAGTAACAACACCGCAGGAATTGAGATAATCCCGGTAATCCAATCTATTTCCTGATGTTTGTTCAATATGATGAAAAAGTTAGTTAGTAAAAAACAGGGCAACCCAATCCACATAAAAGCGAGAAATATTAAAACGATATAACTCCCAAGTAGAGAGCTGTATCTTTCTAATTTTTTCATGGAGATTATTGAACATTCGATTCGTTGTTCTGTTTCAGATTTTTCTACGAAAAAATACGATAATTCCGGTTTGACCGCGATTCGTTCCACCGCGTAATATTGTAATTGCGAAAGATTAAATGTTTTGTTACAGTTCGAACACGAAGCAGTATGATTGGGAAAATCCAGTTCTTCCGTGAGAAACCGATGTCCGCATCCACAACAATACCAGTGAATTTCCTTATCATTTTTTTCCGTAACACCGCCAATCGTCAGATTGTCCGGTTTTTCTAAAGAAGAATCAAATTCGTTGTTTTCAAATTTCGGAAAACGATCGGAAACCGAAAATCCATCCGGCGGATGAGTAAGAAGCCAATAATTAATTTCGCCGACAACCCAGGGAATTTCAAAAATTCCAGCACCGACATAAAATGATTTTTTACCATAGGGAATTTGAAACCCGAAACCTAAATATTGTGTCAGAAACATCAATCGGCTTGCTTCAAGACGGCTTCGCGGAACTGTCCAACTCCACCAAAAACAAAGCCAACGAATACGGAACCAAACTTCATTAAGACGAAATTCGATAAAACGATGTACGAAAATAGACCATAAAAATATCACAAAACAGAAAACATGGACGATTCCGATTATTACAGTCATTCGAGCCAGCGGAGTGAAAATGCCGTTGGGTGCAATAAAGTCTATTATCTGTAAGGCGGCATCCGGGTTGATATTTCGTGCAAAAATATAGTAAGCGGTAAGCATACAATCCGTGCCGACAATGGCAGAAAGGATAAGAAAAGGAATCCCTAAAAATTGCGGACGTTGATGTAATTTCAGAACGTTTTCTCCCGTTTGAAATTTGATACGGGAACGGCGAGGCAACGGATAACGTTTCAAATCTGTAACTTCAAAGAGAAAACCACAACAAGGACATTGCGCCATGGCGGTATCGGCAAGAACATAATTTGTCGGTAACATCGAATGACAACGGGAACAACGAATATGTAATGTCCCGGGTAATTCGTCCGGCAATTTATTTTTCGCAACTTTTTTGAACGTATCTTGTTTTATCGGATTAGGAATTTTGTGAAGTTTTTGACCTTGATATTCCATATCTTCAAGAATATGGAGAACGCGTTTGATTTCAGCCGCGTCTAAAACCGGACTAGGTTCAGAGGTGACGTCTGAATCAAGAGCGGGAACTTCTTTTTCGAATTGTTCGACAAGTTCGCGTATCCACAAAAATTCATGTTCGCGAACCCATAATGAAACAATATCTTTGTCAACAACAAAACACCAATTTCCATTACGTTTTTCAAAAAGAATTTTGTCAATTCTTTTTATCGATACGAAAAATCCTATCTTGAAATACCATGTTGTTTTACGGATTGTGTTTTGGTCGATACGAATGAGAACTTGTTCTATTGCCCGCAAATAGAAATAAAACACGAATAGACCGCTAATACCAACCAAAACGGTAATACCTCCGGTTGCGTCCCAAAACGTAACATTATTAGTCAGAACATGGCAAAAGAACAACAATAAAAGACAACAAAAAATTGTTGCAAAAAATTTGATTTGTTTGCAGTATTTTTCCCATGACGACGGAAGAATGTGTATAAACAAAACTTCTTCCGTTCGATAAGCGTTGACACGAAAAGGATTCGGATCAAAATGTTCGTGAACTTGCATCGGATATGCCTTTTTTAAGAAAACGAGGATTTTCCCTATAGTATACTCCGCTGGTGTTATATTGGGTATTTTTCAAAGGATCAAAATCAAATTTTCGCGACCTCATTTTCAACCTAATTTCTCTGACGAAACAACCTCAGTAGCCTATTGATCTCCCCAAACCAACCTCATTGATCATTTTTAATGAGGTAATGAGGTTAGTATATTTTTGTCATTTTTTGCTACTGAGGTTGTTTTGTTTGGAAAATTAGGTTGAAAATGAGTTGCGAAAACTTAATTTCGATCATTCAAAAAAATATCGAACATAACCCTAACGCAGTATAACTGTCCATTTAAATTTTTCGAGTTTGAGCTGTTGAGATTGGGGCGATTTGAGATTGGGTGGTTTTAGAATGGCAAAACCTCCGCCACATTTTGTCCGTCCAGTGAATGTTACGCAACAGTTGAAACGTTATACGCAATTCTACTTATATTGAAAAATAGAGAAAATAAATTAATTTTCGTCTGTTACGCGGTACAGATATTTTGTTTCCGAAATGCTTCGGCGAGGGAACGTGGTACGGTTGCTTCGGCTTCAATAACATGGGCGCGGTTTTCTGCAACTTTGGCTTTCATCTCCTGCTCTTGCGCCAACGCCTGAGCACGGCGTTCTTCGGCTTTGGCACGGGCAACTCGTGTGTCCGCTTCCGCCTGATCCGCTTGAAGTCTCGCCCCAATGTTTTGACCAACATCAATGTCCGCAATATCAATCGATACAATCCGAAACGCCGTTTGAGAATCCAACCCTCTTGCAATTACCGCTTTCGAAATACTGTCAGGATTTTCCATCACTTCAAAATGCGTGTTCGCAGACCCGATTGCCGTAATAATTCCTTCACCAACACGGGCAATAATTGTTTCTTCTGTTGCGCCGCCGATCAGTTGTTCGAGATTCGTCCGCACCGTTACCTGAGCGCGAACACAAAGTTCCACTCCGTTTTTAGCAATCGCACTCAACGTTGAACGTTCAGATTTCCGAACATCAGGACAAACAATCACCTTAGGATTCACACAAGTCCGAACCGCATCCAACACGTCCCGCCCCGCAAGATCAATCGCCGCCGCCTGATCAAAATTAAGATCAAGCGATGCCCGATGAGCCGCTATCAACGCCCGAATAACATTGGGAACATTGCCGCCGGCAAGATAATGCGCAACAAGCCGACGGGTTGTAATTCCCAGCGGTCCCGAAATCGGTAAACCGGATTGCTTCGCCATGATCTTCGCCTGAACAATAACCCGCGAACGAATTTTCATCAGACTCATACTAATCAAACTCGCCATACTCACTTGCGCACGCGACATAAACGCCTGAAACCAAAGTGAACCATAAAAGAAAAACGCAAGTCCCAGAAAAATAAGAATCAAACCGCCAACAATAATTGTTCCAAAAACAAGAACCTGTTGAAACGGCGGAAGTTGAGCAAAAAGAATGGAAGTCATTGTTTTGTTATTATGCCAATTTTTATCGGCAAATGTAAATTGTGAAATGTTACCGTAATAAAATTTGTGTCGTCAAAATATCTCAACGATGTGCAAGGTCTCGTTCAAATTCAGCCAATGTTTTACAAGTTGCCGCCTGTTCTAAAAGCGATTCCAACGCGATTGGATCCTTGTACAAACTGACGGCTCGCAAAATCGGTTGCGGTACTTTTTTGAAACGTATATTAAGTATCTTAAGAACGTCCGAGATACCACGTTTGACTTCGCCCTCCCTTTTACCTTCCCTTTGGCCTTCCTTTGTACCTTTAACGTATAATTCTTCTAGTGTGGACATGACCATTTTTTTAGCCTCCGTTTGGTTTAAAATTTTTGAAACTGTTCTGACCGCAACTTCCTTATTGGATTTAGTTGTTGACAGAAAGTGACGTGTTAATGAATTTGCCCATCCGTAACATCTTGCATCGTTTTTGACGGGTGCGAGATGTTCGATGATACGATCGAAACTTTCCGCTAAATCTCCCGACGAATATGATTGTAGCGTATCAAAAAGTGCAATCAATGCCGGATGTCCTTGCAACTCGTCGCGCTGAATTTTTGACAAATCAATCAGTATGATCGGAAACCACAGCACACAACTATTCACACCCGGCGGTACTGCAATCAAATCTTTTATCTGTATCAACTCATTCCACGGAATATTACCGTGATAAAGTACAACCACAAGCGGATAGGGAAATTTTCCGTCTTTGGTGATTGCGTTTTGCGGGTTGGCGGCACATTCCTCATAAAATTCCAAAATTTTGCGCAAACAATTAAAAGAAAATAATCGAATCTTTTTTGATTGATGTTCAAAAAACAGGAACACTTTAGAGAAAGTACCGTTTTTGAATTTCGTGGAAAACCGTAAATCGCCGATTACTTCCTGTAAAGTATAGTCTATTGTAATCGGAGATTCACACCGCAACGCTTTGAGATTCAGCAACTGAACCAATCCCGTATTATCGTAATGTTCCAGCATACTTGCCATTAACTCATTGTCAATAAGAAAACGCCGAGTCAACAAATCATGCGGGTGAGCAATTTCAAATTCCGCCGGTGATTTAGGAAATATATTTTTGGTGTTCGTCATTTTTATTTTTTGTAGCAAAATCAACGTGTCAATATACCGTAGCCGGTAAGGCGATAGGCTTCGCCCTT
>JAISBG010000546.1 GCA_031266315.1 Planctomycetaceae bacterium
ACAGTGAATCAGATTAACGACGATAAATTGTGTTGCCTTCCGTTTTGGAGTCGAGTAAAACTCAACCGGCGCGACCGCCCAGCGGGCGGATCGCCCACCTCTTTTTTAACTACGGGGCGAAACATCAGTTATTATTTTGACCGAAAAACAGAAATGATTATAATCGTTATTAATTTTTTAACCAGCCGGTTCTTTTGCCATCCTACTGACGTACCACTTGACACGTCTTTCTATCGGGCTACAATCACGAAATAATAAAAATTGAGTGGTTGGTGTTCGCCGGGATGTTCTCATTTTGGCGGGTAACAGGGAATCCGGTGACAGGTTCACGCCTCAGCCCGGAACGGTCCTCGCCGCTGTAATCGGTGTGTATTCGCAAGAATACCGAAAGCGTCAATGCTTTTTTTGACCATTGATGTCCCGAAAGGGAGATTGAGAAGGTCGATGCTTTAAGCCGAGAGTCAGAAGACCTACCAGCACTTTTGTAGGACTTTTTACGAGAAGATGAAAAGTAGAGCGTTACTCTTTTTGAGTGTTCCTATTTGTATTTGATGTCGTGTCTTTTCCACACGGGAATCCGTTTGATTCTCCGTCCCGATTGAGATGCGCATCCTTGCCACTTTTTCAAAAAGGAGAATGATGATGAAAAGATTTTGTGTCAAAATAGGGGGGGGGTCATATAGGGAGTTAAAAGAGAATAGCAAAAAGAAACGTCGCATTGTTTTTTACTCGCCGCGTGGATTTACGCTTGTTGAACTTCTGGTTGTTATTGCGGTTATTGGTGCTTTGATTGCGTTGCTCCTTCCGGCAGTGCAGGCAGCAAGAGAGGCGGCACGGCGCACGCAGTGTGTGAACAATCTCAAGCAACTCGGATTAGCGCAACACAACGCTCACGATGTTCTCAATCGCCTTGTTCCCGGCGGCGATTTAAATATTACCGCTGCTACAAGTAGAGACCTTACTCCCGCATGGGGATTATTGATTATGCCGTATATGGAGATGACGGCACTTTATGATTCCTTTGATAAAACAGAAACAGTTGCAATGGCTGCGGCATCAAATGCTGCCGGAACCCTTCACACAGCAAATAAAGATTTAGCAGCAACTGTCATTTCTCAATATTTATGTCCGTCTGCCAGTGATCCGGAATACCAGACAACAGCAGCTGGTGCCATAAAAGGATTGGCATCTGTTATGTTCACCCGTGAACGAGTAAGTTTCACAAGCGGGAATTTATATGCAGGAGGACGAACACATTATGTTGCCGTTCAAGGAGCACTCGAAAATGCCGCTGACCGTACCAATAACTATTATAGTTTATTCGAGCGTAATTACACCGGCGGTTCCGTGACCGGACATGGTGCGGGTTGCACGGAATCCTGTGCGCCGAATGGTTGTATGCCGGCAATACAAAGAAAGAATGTAGAAGGAATGTATATTGATTTCACAAAGGTTACGGACGGCACATCAAATACGATCATGATCTCTGAAGATTGTGCTTCGTTAATGAGTCATTGGGGACATCATTACACTTTACTGGTATTCAAGGAAGATTATGCGGCTCCGATCAATCAGAAACCTTATGGACCATTTCCAAAATGTGCATTTGGTCCCTCCGCCTTCCTAGCAGCGGCAATGTTCCAATTTCACGATTTACGTAGTATGCACCCGGGCGGAGTGAACTCGGTTTATGCGGACGGGCGTGTGTCACTCACTTCGGCAAGTACGGAGTTAAAAATGCTTCGATTGCTTCTCAACAGAATGGACGGTGAAATGGTTGTATCGCCTTGATAGTTGATAGTGCCACAAGTGTATTTTTTAAAGTAAGCAATGAAAGACAGAGGTCGGCAAACCTTTTATAGGTGGGCGACCTTTCGCTGAAAGGTCGCGTCGGCGTACTCGCCAACTGTGAATCAGATTAACGACGGCAAATGGTGTTGCCAATGGTTTTGGAATCCAATTGCCAAACGAAAATTAGGGGCAAGCCGGCTATTTTGACCCCATTAGGGGTCGAATATTTATAGAACAAATGTTGCGGTATTTAACCGACCCTTTGGGTCGAATATTTTATTTATAGAACAAACGTTGTGTTTTTTATAGGCGACCCCTAACGGGGTCAGAATAGCCCTCCCAAAACAAGGGCAAAGTCGGCTATCGCCGACGCAACCGTTCAGCGAACCTTTTGATAAATAGCCCACCTCCTATTAACAGGTTGCCCACCTCGAAAAAGCTAAGAGTGGTGGGCGATCCTTTCGCTGAAAGGTCGCGCCGGTTGACTCCGCATTGACTCCAAAACGGTTGGCAACACAATTTGCCGTAGTTAATTTGATTCATAGTCGGCGAGTACGCCAACGCGACCTTTTAACAAATAGCGAAAGGTTGCCCGCCTCGAAAAAGCTAAGAATGGTGGGCGATCCTTTCGCTGAAAGGTCGCGCCGGTTGACTCCAGTATTGACTCTAAAACGGTTAGCAACACAATTTGCCGTAGTTAATTTGATTCACAGTCGGCGAGTACGCCGACGCAACCTTTCAGCGAAAGGTTGCCCACCTTAGATTGCCGCCTACAAATACCAGAATATCAGTATTATAAAGTCTATTAGTTTCCATGAATTTACCTTCCGTTAGCGACGAATATCATCAATACTTCCGGCGTAAATATATTCTGTTCGCGGGAATGGTTGTGTTGTTGCCGGTTGCGTTTTTCCTTTCAATTGCGATCGGTCCGGTCAAAATCAGTTTGGCGGAAGTTGTTCGGATTCTACTCGGTTGCGAAGCCCCCGAAACTCATGTCCGAATCGTTTATCATTTCCGGTTGCCACAAGCACTTGCCGCCGTGTTTGCCGGAGCCGGTTTGGCAATCTCCGGCGCAACCATGCAGGCAGTCCTGCGAAATCCGCTTTGCTCGCCCTTTACCTTAGGAATATCAGGTGCCGCCGCATTCGGTGCGGCATTGGTCATCTTCCTGAACGGCGGGGCTTTTACCGCAACTGCCGCAATCACAACCACTTCAACCGCATCATGGTTTTTCGGTTCGGTTACCGCCGGTGCTTTTTTGAGTTCGTGCCTCGCTACCGGCTTGATTTTAACGTTGTCGGTCAAACGTTCCGTCAAATCGGAAACAATTATCCTCATCGGTGTTGCTCTCGGTGCGTTTTACGGAGCGGGAACCATGATGCTCCAATATTTCGCCACCGAACGACAACTTGCCGCAATGGTCTATTGGACTTTCGGCGACACGCAACGGGCAACATGGCACTCAGTCAAAATAATGAGCCTGTCCGTCGTTGTTTCGGTGATTTATTTTATTTCACAGAGTTGGAACTACAACGCTCTGGTTTTAGGCGAAGAAAACGCACGGGCGTTGGGAGTTCCTGTCCGGCGAATACGGTTGGGAACGATGTTTTTCGCCTCACTGCTGACATCGGTGTTGGTAACATCGCTTGGAATTATCGGTTTTGTCGGATTGGTCATTCCGCACGGAGTTCGGCTCTGGGTCGGCTCCGACAACCGATTTGTGTTGCCCTGCTCAACGGTTTGCGGAGCCTTGCTCCTCCTTGTCGCCGACACCATCGCCCGAAGTATCACTCCGGGTTGCGTAATGCCCGTCTCAATCCTCACCGCCTTTCTCGGTGCTCCCCTCTTCCTGTTAATGTTGCTGAATAGGAAGGAGGTTTAAATTTATCATCAAAAAAATTAATTAAAAAAATTAATTAAAAAAATTTTCTCTGTGCCCTCTGTGGTAAAAAAGGAATTATGAGAGTTGCCCATTGATATAAAAACAAAAATTTGAATCGGGTTAAGATTTCCTTATATTGAAAAATATTCTGGATAAAAATTGGAGTCCATCTATTTTATCGAACAGTTGTATGATACAATCGTTTGATAGTTGTGTTTTTAACTTATTTATTCTTATTGAATTAACGTGTGACTATTTTAACAATGACTGATACGGTTCAAATGCGGATTATTGAGGCGGCGGGACCGATTTTTGCTCAAAAGGGATTTGTGGCGACAACGGTACGTGAAGTTTGTGCGGCGGCGAAAGTGAATCAAGCCGCCATCAATTATTACTTTGGGAGCAAGGAAGGTTTGTACAAAGAAGTTTTTGCGTCCACTTATTCGTCTTTTACGCCGTTTCTTTTTGCCGGTGAACCGGATCAATCACGTCCGTTTGAAGATCGGTTTTATGAATTGATTGCGCAGCGAACCAAAAATATTTTTGCAACAGAGTTGATTGCGTGGAAGTCGCAACTGATTTTTCGTGAACTCCATGATCCGACACCGAGTTGCGGTGAAAAACTTCAGGAATATATTATTCAGGATTACAAGGTGATAAATCGTTATCTTGACGAATATTTTGACCCGTCAACACCGGAACATATCCGTTGGAAAAGTATTTTCAGTATATTCGGATCGATTTTCTTCTACAAAAAATGCGGTTGGCTTTTACCGAAAATCGTTCTTGAAGACATACGCCAAGAGTCTTTTCAACCGGAACAAATTGCGGCATTTGTGGTTCAGACTTTTTTTACCACCGCCGCCCCGTATCGGAAACAACCGACCAAAGAATAAATTCTTATTGCCGTAATTGAAAAGTTCGTTTTAAACACGAACCACACGAAAATTCGCGGAAAGAGGTGGGCAATCCGCCCGCTGGGCGGTTGCGCCGGTTGACTCGACATTGATTCCAAAACAGAAAGCAATATCATTTGCCGTCGTTAATCTAATTCACAGTCGGCTAACGCCGACGCGACCTTTCAGCGAAAGGTCGCCCACCTACAAAAGGTTGCCCACCAACACCGGTTGAGCGATAATCAATTCCAATAGACAACATTCGCCGACCCTTTGGGTCGAATATCTGTAGAGAGGCGGTAGGATCGTTAAAATCATTAAAGTTTTCTAAATTTCACAGCGAAGGAAGGTCGATAAATCAAATTAACCTTATAGAATCAAATATTAAACGTTAAACTGTCAAACTTAATCGATTTAAATATTAAAATGTCCGAACCATTACTGCCGCAACAACAGGGAACGAAGAATTTGATTTTCGGAATCGGCGAAATTTGTGCGGAACGGTTGGTTCGTTTGGGGCAATTTGCGGATTTTTGTTTTCAAACCTTTACTTGGCTCAGTTGGAAATTGCCGCGCCGCGAAATATTGAGCCAATCGTTTGACACAATTGGTGTTTTAAGTCTTCCGATTATCATGCTTACGGGTATGTTTATCGGTATGGTTTTAGCCGTACAAACGTTTACGCAATTCAAACAGATTGGTATGGAATCGGCTCTTGGCGGTGTGATTAGTTTGTCCCTGATTCGCGAACTCGGTCCTGTTCTTGCCGCAACCATGCTTGCTGGACGTGTCGGCAGTTCTATTGCCGCAGAACTCGGAACCATGAGAGTTACGGAACAAATTGATGCTCTCTCCACAATGGGAACCAGTCCCATTCATCATCTTGTTGTTCCAAGACTTTTGGCATGTCTGTTTTTAATCCCCGCACTGACTATTATCGCTGATATTACGGGAATTGTCGGCGGCGCGTTCTACTGCATTGAAATACTGGATATTCAAGGACATTATTATTGGGAAAACGCCCAATCTTTTGTCGGAGTGTTCGACATTTTAGCCGGAACATTCAAAAGTGTTTTTTTCGGAATTAGTATTGCTCTGATTAGTTGTTATCAAGGTTTTCACTGCAACAGCGGAGCCGAAGGTGTTGGAAAAGCCGCGACATTATCGTTTGTATGTTCGTTTGTTGTCATTTTGTTCCTTGATTTGTTACTCGGAATCGTCATTGACCGAATTACTCTCATGCTCGGTATTACGTCCGGTGTTATCAAAGGCGGAATGTAATTTTTTTTAGTTAATAGCTCATGTTCCGCCCCGTAGTTAAAAAAGAGGTGGGCGATCCGCCCGCTGGGCGGTCGCGCCGGTTGAGTTTTACTCGATTCCAAAACGGAAGGCAATACAATTTATCGTCGTTAATCTGATTCACTGTCGGCTATCGCCGACGCAACCTTTTAGCAAAAGGTTGCCCACCTAATGATTGTTCACTTTTAACAAAAATTCCAGTGGGAAACACCGAATCCGATAGAATTAGGACTTTTTAACTACGGTGTGGAACATCAGTTAATAGTGAATAATTCGCAAACACGCTATTTACCGAAACGTATTAAATCCGCTTGCGTCCCCAACTATTCACTATTAACTATCCACTATTAACTAAATCGGTTATGTCAACAGAATCGACAGCAGAACTTACGGCAGAGCCGGCAACACAAGAAAATTCGGTGGCGTCTGATTTTCTCGCACAACTCGAATCGCTTGAGATTCCGCCGAACATCGACCCGAAACTTCTTGCTCTGTGGTTGGAACGGGAACGCGAAACAATTAAAAATCAGGAAAAATCGAAAAAAAAACCAAAATCAAAATTTCAACATAGAAAGTTAAGCCGTCTTTTTGCGGCTTACATTGGCATTATTGTATTTTGTTTTGCGATTGTTTTGGGTTTTGTGCAACAGAAAGAAACGTTTGAAATTCTCAATAATGCTTGTTTATCGTTCCTTGTTTACGTTGTTATTGGATTTTTTGTTGGTTTGGTGGCTGAATATTGTGTGAATGATTCTGTCGAAACACTTCTCCGTGAGATTATCCGCCGCAGTGATGAAGCCGCCGCAAATAATAGCGTAACACCGGGCAGGGAGATTCCTGATCAGGAATCTTAAAAGAGGAATAGTTACGGAATTTTTATACTATACTGTGTTAGGGGTGTATTTGGTATTTTTCAAGTTTCTAAATAATTATTTTCTTGATTGATTCTGAAAAACCGAATAGCCCGATAGGGCTTCATTTTCGTAACCGCAGGTCTTTGACCTGCGGTTACGAACCAAGGAAACCACTGCCTGAAAGGCAGAATTTTAAGTCGTTACCGTGTTAAGTTCTGCCTTTCAGGCAGTAAGAGGTTTGTCGTTACACCGCAGGTCAAAGACCTGCGGTTATGAAAAATGAAGCCCTATCGGGCTATCCGATTTTGATACCAGTTAAATAAATAGTTATGCCAACTTTTAACAAAAATTACACTGAATAGTTATAAAAACACTAATTTTGTAACTAACGCAGTATAATTTCGTGTTCTCCTAATTCTGAAACTTCAATTATTTTGTTATATCCTTGTTCAATTAATTTATCAATTTGTACTTTCATATTTTTTGATTTTGGCGAAACAAGAATCCGTTGTCCTTTTCCTCTCAATGTATTGGCTTTAACAAATACATTCTCAATAGAATCGTATCCTAAATTCTTTGAAATCAAATAAGCCGTAGAATTGCTGTCAATTTGCGGTTTCAATCCTTTTGATTTTAATATTGAAACAATGCGTTCAAAACCTATGGAAAAACCGCTTGCTGCTGCTTGAATTTTATTATCGTTATATTTCCCGATCATTTCATCATAACGTCCGCCTCCCGCAATAGACGATGACAAATTGGATTTATCAACAAGTTCAATTTCAAAAATGGGTCCTGTGTAGTAAGACATGCCCCTAACAAGTGTCGGATCAAAAACAACTTTTCCTTTATTGAGAATAATTTTTCTAACACAAAGGATAATATCGTTCAGATTATTTATGACCTCACTTGAAAGAACACCGTCAAGTTTGTTGCCGAGAAAATCGATACAAGAATCAAAATAAATTCCTTCTTTGAAAAAATTACAATATTTATGGACATTTTCTTCGGCAAATTTTTTTGCACAATTCATTGATTTTAAAATATTCATTACGCCTTCTAATCCGATTTTATCCATCTTGTCAAGTGCAATGAATACATCATCATATTTATCTTGCGGAAAATCACAAATTGCCGCCATTGCTTTTAATATTCGGCGGTCATTAATTCGGACGTTAAAATCGCCTAGTCCCAATTGAAAGAGCATTTCAGATGTTGCAGATATTAATTCTATTTCTGCTAAATTGCTGTTATCTCCGATAATATCAATATCGCATTGTGTAAATTGACGGAAACGTCCTTTTTGCGGTCTGTCTGCCCGCCAAGCGTTTCCAATTTGTAACGATTTGAAGGGCGTTGGCAAAGAACTCATATTGTTTGCGTAGAATCGTGCTAACGGGACAGTTAAATCGTATCTTAGTCCGCCGTCACACAAATCGGATATTTTGTCCGCTTTCTCTAATTTTTCACCGCGTTTCAAAATTTTAAAAATAAGCGTTTCATTTTCACCGCCTTGTTTATTGGTTAAATTTTCGATATGTTCAATGGCAGGTGTATCAATTAAAGAAAATCCATACCTTTTGTAAGTTTCCTTAATTTTGTTCATCGCGTATTCCCGCAATTCCATATCAGCCGGAAGTTGTTCGGGCATCCCTTTTACCGGTGTTTTTATAAAACTCATAATGTGTTACTTTTATTTTATTTGTAAATTAAAAATTATATAATGATTCATTGAAATTTTCGTTAAAGATAAGCAATCATCAGGTGGGTGACCACAAGGTAGGCGACCTTTCGCTGAAAGGTCGCGTCGGCGTTAGCCGACAGTGAATTAGATTAACGACGGCAAATTGTGTTACCTTCCGTTTTGGAGTCAATAACAAACCAACCGGCGCGACCGTTCAGCGAACGGGTCGCCCACCTGATGATTACTTACTTTTACAATTTTTATATCTTATCAGCATGTCCGGTTTTTGCAACCACCGCTCAATTCCCGATGAATAGTTACCGCAAAATTAATTTTTCGCGATTTTTTCGTGTGTTTCGCGTTAAAAAAATTCAAAATGCGAAATCAAAACAAAAAAATTTGTAGTTCTGTTGGGGGTCTTTCTAATTATTTTTATTTAGGGTAAAATGGGCAAAGTTTTCTGAATTTACCGAAGTTTATCATATCTTGTTCAACAATTACAAAGGAGATAAATGATGATGTTACGAAACGTTTATCGATTCTTGATTTTGTGGTGTATCCTGATGATTTCTGTGTCACTTGTATTGGGACAGGAAAAGGCGGTCAACGAAAAAACCGTCAAGGAGAAGACGGTTTATATTCCGTACGAAAAACTGCGGAATATTTTTGAACAACCCGGTCGCGGAGTTTTCGTACCATACGATGAATTTAAAGCCTTGTGGGATGTCGCAAGAGCGACGCAACCTGTTAAGCCGTCTGATGCGGTTCCGGTGAGTGCCATGATTACCGAAACATCAAGCACGGCAACTATTACCGAAGAAGTTGTTCAAGTTGAATCAACGGTTTCGATTGAACTTTTGAAAGACGGTTGGCATGAAATTCCGCTTCGGCTTGCTGATGTTGCGATTACTAAAGCCGTGATCGGCGAAGAAAAAGCAAAAATTCTCGGCAATTCCGGCGGCGGTTACCGGCTTCTTGTCGAAAAGAAAAAAACGGAAAATGCGGAAAATGAAGAGCGGAAACCGGAACATTTGGAATTGACGTTACACTATGCCAAGAGTGTTGAGAAGTCGCCGGGTCGTAATTCCGTATCGTTTGAAGTTCCGCAATCTCCGCTGGGACACTGGAAAATTATTGTACCGGAATCAGGAGTCAAAATTGATTTTACGCCACTGGTTGCCGCAGCAGAGCAAAACGCAACAGAAAATAAAACGGTTTTCGAAGCGTTTGTCGGTACTGTACCGAAAATTCAGATTGCTTGGACTCCGAAAGCGGAAGGGGCAACCGGTTTAGAGGCTCTGACCAGTGTTCAGTTGTTACAACAAACAACGGTTGACGAAAATATTTTGCGGACATCGGCGCGGTTTGATTATTCGATTAGCCGTGCGGCGATTACCGATCTTGCGGTTCGGATTCCCAAAGATCAAAAAATTGCCGCTGTTTTTGATCCGAATATTCGCAAGTGGTCTGTTGAACCGAAAGACGATGCTCAGATTATTCGTATCGAATTATTTGAACCGGCGGACAGACACCAAGCGGTTCAACTGGAATTTGAAAAATTACGCAACAACAATGAGTCGAAGGTGATCATTCCTGAAATATCGGTTATTGATGCGGGACGTATGCAAGGGATTCTGGTTGTCCGTGCCGCCGACGAATTGAATATCGAAACGGTTACGTCAACCGGTTTGTTGCGAATGGATTCTTCAGAACTGCCGGAGTTGTTACGGAAATCAAGTAAAACGAGAGATGCCGCTTATCGTATTCCGGCAACATCTTATGCGTTGGAAGTTGAAGTCAGCAAGGCGGAACCAAGAATTATCGCAACATCGCAAATTATTATAAAAATTCACTCCAATGGAATTGAAACAGAAATGTTGACGTTGTTCGATATTGAAAAAGCCGGTCTGTTTCAGGTCTCGTTTGAAATTCCCGTCAATGCCGGTTCGCCGTTTGTTTCCGGTAGAGAGGCACATTTTCGTTCAGATAATCAGGCGAAGGAATATTTGTATCAACCGGTTCAGGTTGATTCCCACTCGCTTGCACCGGCTGCCGATAACGCCTTAACGCAAACGCTCACGGTTAATTTCAAACGGAAAGCCATTGGCAAAGTCGGACTGGTCATTAGGTTGCTCAAATCGTTGAACGTACCGGATTTACAATCGCCAAAAGGAACATCGACAGATATTCCTTTTATTCTACCGACGTTGAGCAAGGGCATTGCCGAAAAATCGGACGGAAAATTACTTATTCGTGCCGAACCCGCTTTTCGGATTAGTCCGGTTAGTTTTGAAGGGTTACAATCGATTTCGTTGCAACAATTACAATCGTCTGCATGGCATCTTCCAATAGTACAGGATGCGCAATTGGGTTTTCTTGTTGCAGATTCCGGCGCGAAATTGACTCTTCGCGTTGAACGCCGTCAACCGCAATTGACGTTACGGGAACTTCGTACAGTGCATATTGAAGAAGGGTTGATTAAAAACGAAGCGAAATTTTATTACGAAATTCTTTTCAATACAATTAAATCGCTTCGAATTGATGTTCCAGAAAAATTGTCCGGTCGTCTGAACATTAGCAGAACAATAAAAGGAAAAGGAAATACTTCCAACGCTCAAAATGACGCAGCCGATTGGCGGGAACTAATGATGATGCCGCAACCGGACGATGTGGCGGAGGGTTATGTTGCGTGGGAATTTGCAACGAAATCAAGTCTGTTCGGAACGGGCGTGTTGGAACTCACATGGGAAGACGAACTCGCACAACCCGAAATCGGAAAAAGTTTGTCCATAGATATTCCCCGCCTGCTCCCGAAAAAACAACAACCGGCAGACCGTGTTTGGGGACAAATTATTGTTTCAAAGTCGCAAGGTATTGATATTGGTGAATCGGAAACAATAAAAGGACTCAAACCGATTGATCCGCAATATGATATTTCCGAACAAGATCGAATTGATAATGCGGTAGCGGCGTTTGAATTTCATGACGATTGGTCGCTTCAATTGACGGCAACTCGTTACAAAATTGAAGAGGTTAAACGAACAAGTATTGAGCAAGGACTTGTCCGTGCTGATTTGGGTTTTTCAAAATTCGGTACGGAAATTTCCGCACAAGCCTTGTTTCGGATTCGGAGTGTTCTGCAACGTTTAGACCTTGTCATGCCGCCGCATTCGAAAATAAACAGTGTCCACATTAACGGGCAGCGTGTTGTTTTGGAAACGGACAACGCCTCTGAAACAACAACGCCGCGTTTTATGATTCCGCTAACGTCGGTTCCGCCGGACACGCCGTTTTTGCTTGATATTCGTTACTTTATTCCTGCCGACCGTGAAAACCGTAAAATTTGTATTGAAATTCCGTCTTTTCCCGATTCCAACGGTTCTTCGGAACCGGCTGTACAAAAAGTTTATCTTGCGGTTTATGTACCGGAAGGCTGGGTGATTGCCGGTTACGAAGGAATTTGGTCGAAGGATTTTTTGTTTTATCGCGGTTCAGAGTTTACCGGTGTTTTCAATCAGCCGGAAGTGTCTTCGGTATTTTCCAATACATTTTTTGAAGTGTCCAATGATTTATCGAACGATTTTTCTGTGAACGGAACGCCGTATCTTTTTTCCGCATTGCACCCGCGAGAAGGTGATTTCCTTCAATTGTATATTTGGGGAGATTTACAAAGCGGTCTTATATTCTTTATCGCTACAATTATTATCGGTCTTTATCTGTTGCGTTATTCATGGACGAAACGTTTTCAGATTACGATTTATCTGGTAATTCTTTGTGTCCTGCTCGGTTTTGCATTTCCGACATGGACACAACTTTTATCTGTGAAATCAACTTCCGGCTGGGGTATTATTATTGTTGCATTTTGTTGGATATTGCAAGCCTTTCATCAAGGTTTGTCCGTTTTTCGAAACAACTGGAAAACCAATCGCCGACGACATGTTGACGATCAACAACGTACTGAAAATCAACCGTGTACCGAAAATCAATCTGCCGAATCGGTTTCAACCGAAGAAAGGAGCGAAAACCATGACAACTAAATTATCCTTTTTGTTTTCTTTTTTGTTCCTTTTTCCGATTTTCACGGCAACTTGTTTTTCGCAAGAGCGGGAAATATTTGTACCGGAAACTGAACTTGGTGCTTTGTTTGAAGGCGCAACAAACCGGATTCTGATTAATCGCAACGAATTTGAAACACTCCGTCGGCAGGCACGTGAAATCCGGTTAGAAACGGAACAGAGTCGGAATAAGGACAAACCGCCTGCTGAAGCGGTTTTATTGTCCAGTGATTATCGAGTCGAAATTTCCGGGCTTCGCGCGGTTATTAACGGAACTCTTGAAATTGACGTTTTGACCGATGATCCGGTGAGTATTCCGTTACCGATGGAACGTGTTGCCGTGCTGGAAGCGGTATTTGACGGCGACCATCAACCGGTTGCTTTGTCGGAAAATAACGGACAAAAAATAGTGATTCTTTCGGGAAAACAACGCTATCGGCTTCGGCTTCGTCTGACAACACCGTTGGAAATTGACGCAACACGTCAACGTTTAAACTTCCGGCTGATTTACGGTACGGAAACTTCCTTCCGCTTGTCGGTTCCCGGCGACGTGGAATTGAAAGGCGGTGCGTCCGTACTGTCACGAAAAGTCGAAAACGGCGCAACAAATTTTGATTTACTTCTGCCGCCGAATAATAACAGAACAGAAATTTTAATGTCACTTAATTCTCACCGGAAGGGAGAATACAGTGCGGTATTGGCGCGAAGTGTTCAGTTTGCGGAAGTTACGGAACATTACGAGCGGCTTCACGCAACCGTTTCGTTGAGCGAATTTCATCAAGGAGTCCGCGAAACGTCTTTTTTTGTACCAGCCGGATTTGAAATCACGGAGGTGCAATCGGTTTTTCTTGACCGCTGGAATGTACGAAAATCGGAGGAAAAGGACAAACGCGATGTGTTGACGATTCATTTTCGCGAACAAATTCCCGGTTTGACAACGATTTATCTTTCGGCGATCAAGTCCGCTAAAACAGATGTTCAATGGATTTTTCCGTCGTTTGAGCCGTCTGATGCCGCCGTTCATTCGGCGGTGTTGGGATTGTTGTTGGACGAAGACCTTGAAATGTCTCATGTCGTGAGCAACAGTCTTTTTCCGATTGATACAATAACGCTCAAAGAAGCGATTCCGCCCGGCGCATTGGAATTGTTGCCCGGTTCGCCGACGCTTCGGTTGGTGTCGGCGTGGTATGCGCCGGGAAAAGAGGAACTGAATAAAAACGTTACGGCAAAATTCGGCAGAGCGGAAACGGATTCCGTGATTGAAACGGTACAAAATTTGATTTTGTCGGAAAAGGAACCGGTTCTTCAATATACCGCAAAAATAATGCCGCGAAGCGGAAAGATTTTTGAAACAACACTTGAAATCCCCGAAAACTGGAACGTCTTGAATGTTCTCGACACCGCCGGACAACCGCTTGATTTCCGTTTGGTTAATCCCGAAAAAGCAACAGAAAATGTATCTGAAAAAGTTTTTGGGAAAATAATGGTTCGTTTTTCAAAAGGAGTTGCCGCCAGAGAAACAATTCAATTTTCATTACACATTTCCGGCAACATTCGGGACTGGTTTCAAAACGGTTCCGAAAAATCGTTGCAATATCCGGTGATTCGGATTGACGGTTCGGCGAACGAACAAGGCACGATTTCGATTCAAAACAAATTTGAAGACGATTGGGAAATCATTCCGCTTCAAATGGAACATCTAACCGCACTCAACAAAAATTTATCATTTCAATATTTGTCTACACCGTTTGTCTTGCCGCTTCGTCTTGAAAAATTACAACCGCGTCTCAAAGCCGGAACAATTTCATTTTATTGTTTTGAGCCGTCCCTGCTTCGTGTTCGTTACGAAATTGATTATTTTATTGAACAGGCATCGGTACGGCAATTATCGTTGCTGCTTCCGGCATCCGCGCCGCCGACGCCTTCCATTCAGGGACTCAACGGACTGAATATTAAAGAAACGTTAAGTGAGGAAACCGAAATAAACGGACAAAAATTCCGCCGTTGGAAAATTTTGTTCGCCGAACCGACCAACGGAAAAGTACGAATCGGCGTCAATTTTGAACAATCGATTGCCGAACAAACTTTTACCGATACAGCAATACCTTTTGATTTGCCGCCGGTCATTGTGGAAAACACCGCGTGGCAGTCGGGGCTTATTGCCGTTGAAGGCGATGAGGAACTTGACCTTACGATTCCGACGGAACGTAACGGTAAACTGCTTTTGCGTTCTGTTGACGCAGGAGAACTTTCTGTTGCGGTTTATCGTCCGGGCAAACGGTTACTCGGAGTTTATTCCGTAACAGATTCGCAAAGTCCGATCACTATTAATGTTCGGAAAAATCAGACAACAGAACTTCTTTCCGCGCTGATACGTCATGTTTTCGTAACAGCAAGAATGGAACGTACAAATCTTACTGAATCCAATACCGGTGTTCTTTATTCTGTGTTGTACGAAATTCAAACTGCCGGAGGAGCCGTAAATATTAGAACTTCGCTTAATCAATCGGACGAACTCTGGTCAATAACACTTGACGGCGAATCCATCAAAGCGCAACATGTCGGCGATGATATTCTGATTCCGATTTCCGCACAAAATAACACCGGTTTCAGACGGCTGGTTCTACTTTACCGGCGTCCGGCATTGGCAATTTGTGATTCAAAAAATGCACTGGTTCTGGATTTTCCGGCTCTTTCGCTTAACGGAAAAAAAGAGAAAGAGGACGAAAAAATTCCGGTAATGCAAACAACATGGAATATCATTCCGCCATTCGGTTACGAAATTGTTCGACTCGGCGGTATTCATTCCGGTGATTCTCTGTTACAGGAACCGTCGCCGGCATTGTTCAATCTTTTTCAAGGTACAATTGATTTCTTTAAGGCATTAACATTCCGTCCAAGTAAATTATGGAACAATATACTTTCATCAGAACAAATATCAATGACCCTTCCTAAACCTTATTATCAAAATAATCGTGTAGATTATTATCAAGACAAAAATATCGTACTGCGTTATGAATCCGGACAAAACCAAGAAGTTGTACAAGATTCTTGGGCGGCAGGAGGAATAGTGATAAAAAATCAAGGATCATTGAAAGAACAATTAGATGTTAGTGGTACGACAATCAGTGGAGGTGCAATATATATGGGAGATACAGTAACTTTTGATGGTCAATATCAAAATTCGACACCGCTACCGAAATCCGGTGAGTCACCTTCAAATTCAATATCGACACAAAAAACAACGCCTCAATCCGTCCGCCGGCTTCAATCAATACAACCTGTTACAGTTGTCGTTTCGGAAAACGGGAAAACGGATTCCGGCAGCAGTTATTCCGTCATCGGCAACCGGAACACGCAGGATATTTACGTACAATTATCATCGGTTGCCGTCGGACAACATTGGGGTTGGATTGCGTTTTTGGTTGTTGTTCTGATTGGTTTGTTGGGTCTCCGTCAATCACGTCAAGGTCGGACAAAGTTTGTATTCGGACTTTTGATTTTGGGAACGTTTTTAATTTTTGTTCCCGGTCTTGAATTATTCGCAACAATTTTTAATGGAATTGTTTACGGTGCGGCATTGATCGGTGCGGTTTATCTCGGCAATGCACTTTGGCTGAAACTTGTTTCGATAATCGTCAAACCGGATATTTCCGAATCCAAAATTTCCGAACCAAGAATTTCTGAATCGAAAATTTCCGGTACGGCAATTGTTTCGGTTTTCCTTTTGATGTTCCTTTATTTACCGGTTCATGCTGCAGAGCAAAATGAAACTCTTCCGAAAATTCAGTTTCCCGATGATGCAATTATTGTACCGTATTCACCGGACAAGATTTCGGAAGATTCACTTCCCGATCCTGACAATTTAACGTTACCGGAACAATCGTTATTGGTTCCGTATCGTCAATACACCGCAATACTTGAACAACTCCAAAAACGAAACGAAAAAATTCAAAACAGTAAAAACGTACCGAATTTCGCTGTTCCGTTTGCTGTTTCCGCCGCTGAATATCAAACGGTGTTGCCTGCCGCCGGCAATGATATTTTGTTGCAAGGTAAAATCAAAATTGATGTTTTTACCAACCAGACGGTTCTTGTTCCGTTGACATTGGAAAACGGAGTTTTTGTACAACCGTTGCTCGACGGCAAACCGGCAATACTTCAATCGAAAAGCGATCATCAAATTGTTCTTCTTGTTGAAGGAAACGGCAGACATGAATTATCGTTCGATATTCGTGTTCGGATTCAACGTCAAGGCGGTTGGCGGATTGTAACAGGAAAACTTCCGGTTGCGGCGGCGGCGAAAATTTCGTTGACTTTGCCCGACGAAACCGGTGATCTTTTAACCGGTAATTCGCTCGACAAGAAAAAATGGTCTTTCGGTACAAATACAGAAAACACGAATACAACCGTTGCAAAAACTCATGAAAAAATAATCGAAACATCTCTCGAATCAAACGGCTCTTTTCATTGGCAATGGAGGTCGGCAGTGTCCGCAGAGAATATTGACCGGAATCTCGAAGTTGATTCAAAAATTCGATACGATATTCAGGAAGGCGGTGTTTGGGTACGTTGGACGCCGGTATTTCGTATCAGTCGGGGAAAATGGGAAATGATTCGTTTGTGTTTGCCGCAAGATTATCTCATTGCGGAAATCAAAGGCGAAAATGTACGCGGCTGGAATATCGTACAGGAAAATTCCAAAACGCGAACAATTGACGTTGAACTTCTGAAACCTGCGGAAATAACGGAAACATTATCTGTCTTGTTGTCGGCTCCGCAATGGTTTGTCAAACCGTCAATGACTTTAACGTTGCCGAAATTAACGGTTCCCGACGCAGGAATTCATCAAGGGCGGATCGATTTGTTTTACAGTTCTGTTATGAATCTTCGTATTCCTGATTCGACCGGTTTGTTGCCGGCGGATCAAGTTGTTCAGACGGAATCGAAACCGGTGTTGAAATTTGATACAATAAGTCCGTTTGATTCTTCCTTGTTCCGGTCTTACCGTTTTTCTTCCGAAAATTATTCGTTGCAGGTTGAATTGAAAAAAGCTCCACAAAGCCGATCACTGCAATTTTTTTCCGTATTAAAAATAACACGGCAAGATGTTTCCTTAGAAACAAAAATACGGATTTCTGGAAATAATAATGCCGGAAGAAATAAACCATTTTATGAATCAATCCAATTGCCGGAAAAATTTGTATTAAAAAATGTCAACGTCCCGGACGGTATTTTATGGAATCGTAAATCCGGTGATGACAAAGAAAATCGACTCAATATTATTTGTCCTGACGGTCATTCTTCTGTCGAAATTCTTATCGACGGTGATTTCAGCGGGGCGTTTTCCAAAAATCGCAACGAAATTGAAACACTGCCGGTTTTTAAGGCAGACAACATAAATATTAGTACAAGAATTGCTGTTCTTACGGAACCGTCGTTGGATGTTCGGGCGGAGACGGAATATTTTCGTGCGGAAATACCGGATTCGGCGTTTTCGTGGTTGTCGCTTCCTGAGCAACGTGAATTGATACGGATTGTGTTACGTTCACCGGCTCTGTCAAACAATGTTGACGGCAAGTTGATCCTTTCTGAACGAAAACCTGAAATTCGTTGCAGTACGATTACTAATGTTCGGACAACTGCCGACGCGATAGAAGAAACAACGTTACTTGATTTTGATATTACGAAAGCGGGAGTCCGGAATATTGAATTTGTGTTACCCGCATGGATGAGCAACGCTAAAATCGATGCTCCGTTTCTCCGGCGTAAAACGGTTACATCTCTTGATACGAAAAATACGGATTCACCGGTTCTTGTCCGGCTTGAACTTCACGAAGAAGTCATGGAACAATTGCGGGTTTTGGTTCAAACCGACCGGCGTTTGCAGTCCGAAACGGATTATCATGTTTTTGTGCCGGTTATTCGTACCGGACAAACAATACGTCAATATATTGTTATGGAAAATGACCGCCGCTCGCCGGACGAAATGGTTGTTGACCGGCTTCAAAATCTCCACGCCTTGAACCGTCAGCAGAGTGAATGGAGTTATCTGGCGTCTATTCTCGGCGGGAATGTTACCGAAGCCTATTTTGCAACGAAAAAAGACAACTCCGGTAATAACAGTTCCGATAATGCCGCGAATTTATTGTTTCGAATGAAACGGCGTGAAACGGTGCAATTGGCGGATGCGCGGATTGATTTGTCGGAAACGCGGTTTACACTTGGCAGCAACGGCGGTTATCGGGCGGAACAGATTTATCGTATCGATAATAAAAAGGAACCGTACCTTGATCTTCTGCTTCCCGAAGGCGCATCGCTTTGGGGTGTCAGGATTCTCACGGCTGCCGAATGGCAACAGAAAGAACACGGCGAACATAAAAACAACATTGGGCTTCCCGTAAAACCTAATATCATGCCGGCGGAAATTGCCGGACGTTATCAGAAAAAAGTTACGGAATCGCGTTTGATTCGGATTCCGTTGGTCAAGACGGAGAGCGGTGATGTTGATTTTATTGTTCGGTTAATCTATGCCGGAGAATTGCAACATTTTTCGGATTGGGCGCGGCTTGACATTCCGTTTATTGATGTACTGAATATTCCGGTCGGCGAATCGCTTGTTCGTTTGAATTTGCCGGAACGTTACGAATATCAGTTTAAGGGCAACCTTCAGCGTGTCCGTCAAGAGCAGGAATCCGAAACAATCCGGCAGGTTCAATCGAATTATCAACGTCAACAGACAGACCGTCTGCATCAAGCCGTGAGAGGTTTCAACCCTTTTGCCGCTAAACGTGCGAAAATTAATCTTAACCAACTCAACTCGGCAACTAATCTCAGCCTACCGGTTGATTCCAGTTACTTATCCGTCGAAAATTCTTATTCAGGTCATACAGATCCCAATAGCGTTTCTCTCGCCGGAGGACAAATAATAGGAAAAGGACAAATAATAACCGGCGACAAAGTTCTTTTCCCTAACGAAAAAGGTAAATCCGCTCAATCTCAAGATGTTGTTCCCGATGAAACGGCGAATCGTTCGTCAAAGAGTTCGGAAGCCTTGAATAGCAAAACATTAAGTTCCAATTTTCACAGTCAATCGAATAAATTTTCGGGGCAACTTGTCCAACAAAAAGCGTTGACGATTAACAAAACGGTAAATCAATCCGCTACAAAACCTTCCTCCTCGTTCAACGACCATTGGTTTACCTCCAACAGTCTTGCCAATCCAAATGTTACAGCGTCAACCGAAGGAAAAGGCAGCTCAATAATTGTTACCGATCAAACTGTTCTGCAAAGTAATGTTTCGGCAATCAACGGTGGCGGAGTTATTGAAGCACAACCTTATTCGGTTCCGCAACAACAGCAACAACAATCAGTTTTGCCGCAAGTTCCACAAAGTAATTCTCGAGGCGGCGGAATAATTGTTGCTGATACCGTCGTTCCGCAACAACAAAACTCCGCAAAACGAAATGTTCAGATTGTTCAGGGCAATATTGTACTCGGTAAATCAACAGACGATAAAACAAATTCCACAGGTTCCACGAGTCAACTCAATAATTCATTGGAATCACCTTCAAATGATTCGAGTTCCCCTTCACAACGTAACGAACTTTATGTACGTAACGAAGCTTACCAAGGCGGAGGACTTTTTAAGAATGAATTTGGACGAAGAAATTCCACACTTGGACAATCGGTAAATCAGCCGATTTTTTCGATAGAGGATAAATCGACGGATCAACCGATTTTTTCAATAGATACCAAAACGTTTCCTTTGGAACCAACTCCGATACCTACCAATCGAAATAATAATAGTACTGCTCAACTGGGCATGCTTGTTCGTTTTCCCGACAATAATAATGATGTACAAGAAAGGTCTTCTGAACGACAACAACAATCAGACAAACCCGAATCAGCCCTGACTCGAACGGGCAGTGTATCAGTTGATACATATGGACGAGCAGGACAAATAGCCCAATCAGAAAAGCGTGATATTATTGGAAACGGTGGTTTTATTATTACAGATTCAGTAACACCGACAACTGAACAATCCAGCACAACAGACAGCAACACCGAAACCACAATGGTTGTTGCGAGCGGGAGATTTGAGGTTTCCGGCACAGTGGAACAAATATTACCGGCACTTTCGACACGGACATCAAGTCTTGACATTGAAATTCCGTACACAGGCAAGACGTTTTTATTTACGGCGTCACAGGGTTCGCTTGATCTTTCGTTCCGCGCAATTTCCAACCGTACAGGTTCACGTGGTTTTCAGATGTTGCTGTCGTTTTTTGGTTTAGCGTTTTTGTACGGAATTTATCGGCTCTGCTTCAGTATCGGCAACCGCCTGACATTCGACCGCCGCACTCACCGCAATATTGCAGGACTTGTTACGTTATTGGGTATTCTTTCGTTAATTCTTGCACCTTTCGTTTCTGTCTTGTCTTTCATTTTCGCCGCAATACTTTGGGTAACACTGTTGCAAAGAAAATCAACCACATGATTTTATGCAATTATTCCGTAGGATTTTCCTATTTTAACGCGAAACACACGAAAATAGAAAAATTCCCTGATTCTATCGGATTAGGTGTTTTCCACCGGAATAGTCA
>JAISBG010000594.1 GCA_031266315.1 Planctomycetaceae bacterium
GATAAATCAAACGCCGAACTCCATGTTTGATACCGCCATTAAAATCCGGTTCGATTTCACCGTAATAAACAGTGCCAACCGCGAAACCATGAGCGAAAATCGTTTCGAGAGGCCAACGCCGTGATTGTTTACCGCGTTCTTCTTCTTGACCCGGAACTTGTTTACCGTTACTGCGATTCCAAATAGTTTTCGCAAGCCGGATTCCCGGATCAGCGTTTACCGCATGATTGCCCATGTAATTCAAACCGAGAAAAATAGGGAATTTTTCGTTATCGTTTTTCTTTGCCGGAGTGTAGATCAAAAAATCGGCATTCGGATCTTCAGGTAACGGTTTTTCACCATTGAAAAAAACGAGTTGGAACTGATACCGAATTGCTTTGCCGTCGAAAACCGGAGCCGATTCGAATAATTCGGCTTGCATTTTGATTCCGGCAAGCGTTGGTTTTCCATACATATTTTCTTCAAAAAGTTTCAGTAATTCGGGACGCCGTTGTTCCGTCCACATTTTGGCAGAGTCAACTTTCCGACCATCCAACATGACTAACGGATCCGGCAATACGAATTGCGGAACTTTTGCCTCATCATAATTGGTCGGCGCAAGATTTTCAGCAGCAAAAAGAACCGCCGAAAACGTAATACAAATCAAAAACAATAATTGTTTCATAATTATTCTCCTAAAGGTAAAGTTGTAAGTGTGATCATCTCAGGTAACGGTCTATTTTGTAACCGTTCCTATAACACGAAACAATATTTTCTTTATACACTGAAAGGGCAGTGAGAAGATTATTATTTTCATCTTACATGAATGATTACAAAATAAACAGTTACGACAAAACGTATGTCAGTTTAACCTCAATAAGAAAGGACATCGACTAGCGATTGCCTCTTATCACTTTTGAATAACCGCTTCGATTGGAAAATGGTCACTCGGATAACGGTTATTTCGTTGCGTCCGAATAATTTTTGATGAAACAGTTTTCAACGGAGCAGAAACAAAAATGTAATCAGCTTTCACCTGACCGGAAGATTTGAAATCGTTGTAGGTTCCGACATCCACTTCGTTGGGATTGGCTGCCCGAAATGTGTCGATCAATCCAAGCGGCGGTTTAATTTCTGTACCATCAAGTATCATCGGATTACCTTGCATATACCGGATTGGCGGACTTTCTTCACCGCAGTTGAGATCGCCCATCGCAACAATTGGTGTTTCTTTGTCTTTTCGTATAAAAATTCGTTCCATTAATAATTTGGCTCCGCGTTGCGAGGCTTCTCCGCCGGCATAATGAGTGTTATAAACATAAATTTTGTAACCTGTTTCTTTTCCGTTTTTGAGTTCATGAAAAAGCCCAAAAGTTACACAACGCGGCAAGGCTTTGGGATCAGTTTTTGAACCGGGTATTTCCGGTGTATCGGAAATCCAGAAAGTTCCCTGATCTTTTGCATCAATTTTCCAACGTTCTTTTTTCCAAAGAATTAACATGGCTTCGCCCCTTTCCGGTGTTTTTTCACGAGAACGCCATAATGCACCATAATTCGGCATTTTGGAAATAAAATAATCGACTTGATTGTACTCTGGTCGCGGATCGACAACTGTTTCTTGTGAACCGACAAAATCGTAAGAACCTTCGACAATGACATCAGCCAAAAATTCTTTCCGGTTTGACCATGAATTTTCACCATCCTTGGCGGTGGAATACCGAACGTTAACCGACAAAATACGAATCGGTTCCGATTCTTCTGCAATCACACTCCAAGAAACAAACAACAAAACAAATAAACAAATGGTTCTCATTGTAAACCTCCAAGATTGATCATTGTTAAATGAACCGCCCGCAAGAGTTGACGTAATACAAAACGGCAAAAAACATATTGCAAACGAATCAGTTTCAAAATTTAACACAAAAAAGCAATATAGTAACGGTCTATTTTGTAACCGTTACTATAACACGAAACAATATTTTCCTTATACACTGAAAGGGTAGTAAGAAGATTATTATTTTCATCTTACATGAATGATTACAAAATAAACAGTTATGACAAAACGTATATCAGTTTAACCTCAATAAGGAAGGACATCGACTAGCGATTGCTTTACTCTGGTAACTGTACCGTAACACCATCGCTGATGTGTGTCAATCGGGGCAAGATATTCGGATTCACCGTTTTCGGAAAACCACGTACTGAACCATCTCCCAAAAGGAGATTAAACGATCCAGGATGCGCACTGCCAAGTGTTGATGATGAACCGTTATAAGGCCACGTAGTTGACAATGGTTCTGTACTGTCTCCACGGGCAACTGGTCTTCCACCAAATTCGGAACTTTCTGTATTTGTCGGAAGAATCCAAACATGAGCGACTTTATCTGCACGCATTTTAGCAGTATCATTACTATTTGCTGCCATGGAGAGATAAGAACAATCAAATAGCATTTCTTCCGGATTCGTACCCGAAGTAACGCTACATTTTTTGAAACTTATTTCAGGAATATGTTTTTCTGAAACAATAATCTGATTGGATGTTCCGTCTTGCCACCAAGCCATTGTATCACGTGGTGTCCAACTAGTTACACGATTACTGTCAACTGTAACTTCTGCCGCGCGAAAAGGACCGTAATGTTTATTGACAACACTCGTTTGCCATACTTCATTCAATAATCGCCAACCAGTACCACTAGAGACATTAGCATGAGCCAAAATAGCGTAATCTATTTGCGGACCAGGATTTCCGTTTGTATGTGTTTCATCGTTATAGTGGGAACCGCCACCTCGCCGTGTCGGACAACGATAAAACGAAACAGAACCAAAACTGGTTTTCTGTTCCGTTGTTAGACTGTGCCACCATGTCGCGTCTAAATAGCGGTCAATTCCGCTATTAGCGGTACCTGAAGCTCCTTCGGTGCATTTATCGTACAGACCTTGCTGTTCGACATACGGATAAATTGTTCCCCAAAATGACATTCGCCCCATTTTGTTCCTGTCACTTGTGTTATATCCTTGAGAAACACCCATCCAAATTGTAACCGGCGGCAAACCTTTCAGCGTATCGTGAAAATTGTGAACACCGATACCGATCTGTTTCAAATGGTTACTACACTGAGCCCGTCTTGCCGCTTCGCGCGCGGCTTGTACGGCTGGTAACAGAAGAGCGATTAACACGCCGATAATCGCAATCACCACA
>JAISBG010000763.1 GCA_031266315.1 Planctomycetaceae bacterium
TGAATTGCCGGTAACAGAAGCGCAATCAGAACTCCGATAATCGCAATGACTACAAGAAGTTCGACGAGGGTAAAGGCGAAAATGGTTGTTTTTTTCATGGTATTCTCCTTATGAAAAAATGGTAAAATGAACAGATTACGTAACATATAATCTGTTTTGTAAATTGGAAAAACGCAATGCCGAGAAACGGCAACAGAATATCGCTCTTAGACAGGAGCGACACGACTGTTAAAACAGGCTCATTCCCACCAACGAAAGTGGTGCATTACATAAAATGCAATGCGGAATTATACCCGTGAGATTATACGCGACGCTCCCTTAACGGGAGCAACGCAACTTTATAATCTCGTGGTAATTTTCTACCCGGAAAATCCGGTCGTTATGTAGAAAACTACAGTTCGCCGAAGCGATTTTAACAGTTGTTGACGTACTCTATTTTTTTAAAACCCGAATAAAAATTCGGGCGATTTATCTTTCAAAACGGAAAAATGATCTCCAAAAGTTTAGTTGGAAATTAAAAAGACGGAAAAATAACAATGTTCCGTACTATATACCTAAAGCGAAAACATGTCAATGGGAGAGTAAATAAAATTAGACGGAATTTTGGTATTTTTTAAAAATTTTTTCGTTTATACCCAAAAATCTAAAAAAATCGTAATTATTCAGCAGAATTTTTGTTAAAAGTAGGCAATTATGAGATGAGTGACCTTTGGTAGGTGGGCAACCTTTCGCTATGTGCTAAAAGGTTACGTCGGCAAAGCCAACTATGAATTAGATTAACAATGGTAAATGGTGTTGCTTTCCGTTTTGGAGTCAATAATAAAGGTGGGCGACCTTTCGCTGAAAGGTCGCGTCGGCGTTAGCCGACTGTGAACCAGATTAACGACGGCAAACTAAGTTGCCAACCGTTTTGGGGTCAATAACGACTCAACCGGCACGATCTTTTTAGCAAATAGCGAAGGGATCGCCCACCTTTGTTGCCCTTTGTTGTCCAATATTAAGCAATGCTCTGATTCAATAACAGAATATTTACGATTTTGCTGTTCTCATTTTCAAAAAATTCCACGACACCCTCTTGTCATATCAAATTTCGGCGATTATAATTTGTCGAAAATAATTTAATGAATTGCGTGATTTTGTTTTGTTGAATTATTTTGCGGGCGTAGCTCAGTTGGTAGAGCACGACGTTGCCAACGTCGTTGTCGACGGTTCGAACCCGTTCGCCCGCTCTGACGTCAATGACCGCCGGGGCGGTTTTCCGGTTCAAGGTATAAAGCCCAGTCCCACAAAGGCTGGGCTTTTTTTTATTCACAATGATTTATTCATTGCGAATCATTTCACTAATGAATTGATTGAATTGGATTTCCTGCTATAAACCTTCTTTTTTATTTCAAATACAATGACAAATTCTGAAAACGACGACAATGTCGATGTCGATACTAATGATTTGGTTTTGACATCCGATATTCAAAAAATCAGTTCTTGTGAACGCCGTGTCAAAGTAACTATTTCGCAATCCGAAGTGGAACGTTATTTCCAAAAAGAATTTAACGATTTGGAAAAAAAGGCTTATGTTCCCGGCTTTCGTAATGGAAAAGCACCGCGAAAACTCATCGAAAAACGGTTTAGGAAAGATATTTCCGACCAAGTGAAAAACGCTTTAGTTGTCAACGCTTTGACGAAGATGAATCAACAAAGTGATTTTACACCGATTAGCGAACCGGATTTTCAATATGATTCTTTGGTACTTCCTGATGCCGGACCCTTTGTTTTTGAATTTGGAATTGAAGTTCGTCCTGAATTTGATCTTCCGGAATGGAAAGGTCTCAAAATTGAAAAACCGGTACGGGATTTTTCTTCAGCCGATGTTGACGCCGCGATTAAACAAATTTTGTCGGAACACGGTGAACTCAGCTACAAAACCGAACCCGCCGAACCTGACGACTATATCGAAACAAAATTGACCTTCAAAGCGGGAGAGCGAATTCTTTCTTCTATTGAGCGGGAAACCATACGGATTTGTCCGACACTTTCGTTTCACGACGGTTCCATCAACAATGCAGATACGTTATTAACCGGAGTCAAACAAGGCGATGTGGTCACAACCTCAATTACTTTAAAAGAAGATGCTGCTGACTTTGAATTTCGCGGAAAAACGGTTGATGCCGTTTTTGAAATTCTGGCGGTCAAAAAGTTAACGGTTCCGGTTCTTTCCGAAGCCTTTTTGGAACGTCTCAACGGTTACAAGAACGAAGCCGATTTCCGTGATATGGTTCTTGACACGTTACGGCGTCAGTTGGAACATGAACAACGATCTCAGGCTCGGCGTCAAATTACAGAAGCCTTGACGGTTACTGCCGATTGGGAACTTCCGCCGACATTGCTCAAACGTCAATCGGAACGAGAATTTCGACGGAAAATTCTGGAATTGCAACGGAGCGGTTACACTCAGCGGACAATTCAAGCCCATTCAAATTTCTTGCATCAAAACAATACGGAAGAAACCGCTCGTGCCTTAAAAGAACATTTTATCCTCGAAAAAATTGCGGAAATTGAAAATATTGAAGAGACGGAAGAAGATACTGATTTGGAAATTGGGCTTATTGCCTCCCAAAACGGATTGTCGCCGCGAAGAGTTCGCGCACACCTCGAAAAAGCAGGCGAGATGGATATTCTGCGAAATCAAATTATTGAACGAAAAGTAATTGATTTGATTTTTCAACATGCAACTTTCAATGAAGTCCCTTTCGACTTTAAATCTCTAAACGAAGAAGCAGTTGATTGGGCAATCGCGCCTGACCCGAATGCCATTGCGGAAGTTACGGCAGAAGACCTAAAAGCCGTCAACAAAGAAATCGACTCCAAGAAAAAAATAGACCCCAATACCAAAGTGAAATAACTCATGTTACGCATCAACTGCGTCTTTAATCTTACGGACTAGTTAATTTTCCTCTGTCCCGTTAGGGACAAAATGTTGGTAGAAAAACAATCATATTAAAAACGCTCGTCCCGTTAGGGACGAAATGTTGGTGAAATCAGGGAACCCTCATTAACCTTACCAACATGACATCCCTACGGGATGCGGACAATTTGTTGCATCGTTTTCTACCAACATGTCGTCCCTAACGGGACGGAAAAATTCACGATCACAAAAAACAATCACAGAGATGTTGTGAATTATCAAAAAAGTACCAATTTTATAATTCACCCAGTATATCTCTTATTTTTTCACCGATTTTTTGACCGATTCAAGTAATTCATTCAATTCCTTGACAATTTCCGGTTTTTCGGGAGCGATATTTTTTTGTTCGGAAATATCAACCGAAAGATCATAGAGTTGGGGTTCGGGCAGATTGCCGGTTTCGACCGGCACATTATTGCCCATCTTGGGTGCTGCCAAAATCCGTGAACCCTTTTCATTCGGCGGAATATATTTCCAGTTACGTGAAATTAAGGCGAGACCGTTACCGTGTTCGATAACAAAATCACGTCCTACTACTGATTTGCCGATTAACGTTGCAGAAGAATCAATACTGTCCGGTGCGGCTTCTTCCGGAATTGTTTGACCAACAATTGATGCCAGTGAAGCAAACAAATCAATTTGTGAAACAGCCGCTTCCGAAACACCCGCTTTAACTTGTTGCGACCATTGGACAATAAACGGAACACGTGTTCCCGCTTCAAATTTACTATACTTTGAACCGCGAAGATGTCCCGCAGGTTGATGATTGCCAATGTTTTCCATTGACCCGTCCTTGTAACCGTCATCAACAATTGGTCCATTATCACTGGTAAAGATAATTAGTGTATTATCAAATATTCCCTGTTCTTTAAGTGTATCAGTAATTTTGCCAACAGTATCATCAAGTTGCAAAATCACATCACCGCGTGCTCCATGACCGCTTTTTCCCGCGAATTTCGGATGGGCAACGCGAGGTGCATGAATATCGTGTGTTGCAAAATAAATGAAAAACGGTACGTTTTTATTTTCTTTGATGAAAGCAATGGCTTTATCAGTTAATGTTTCCGCAATTGTTTCATCATTCCAAAGAGCCGATTGACCGCCGGTCATAAATCCAATCCGCCCAATACCGTTGATAATAGTATTATCGTGACCGTGTGTTGTGTGCATTTTCAGGAGTTCAGGATGTTCACGTCCGGTTGGCAGATTACCGATTTTTTCGTTATATTTAACTTCTATCGGATCATTCGGGTCAAGATTGACAATATGATCGTTCTCAACATAAACACAGGGAACACGATCTCCGGTTGCGGGCATAATGAAACAATAATCAAAACCAATTTCACGCGGTCCGGGTTTAATCGAACCATTCCAATTAACTCCTTCTGCCGTTCCCAATCCAAGATGCCATTTACCGATAGCGGCTGTTTTGTAACCTGATTTTTGCAACACGGACGCCAACGTAACACGTTCCGGCGTGATGATTGCTTTGGCATTTCCCGGTGCAATACCGGTTCCTTGCCGCCGCCAAGGATATTCTCCGGTTAATAAACCGTAACGTGAAGGTGTACAGGTTGCCGAAGTGGAATGAGCGTTGGTAAAACGAAGACCATTCGTTGCCAAACTGTCGATGTGCGGTGTTGGAATTTCCTTGCCGCCGTAACAGGAAACATCGCCGTAACCGAGATCATCGCAAAAAATTACAACAATATTCGGATGTTCCGCCGACCAACCGGAAACAACAAATAATCCCAATAAACAAAATGTCGAAAGAAAATTTTTCATCGAATTTTTCTCCTAAATGTAATAAATTAAAGTAACACAAACAAAATATATTGTAATATTTCGCAAACAATTATCTCATTGATGTAATTGTTTGTGAATGATTACGAATATTTTACCGCCGATAATCAGGTTTTCAAGGGGTGTTCCCGTTTTTTCACGAAGGATTTTAATTAATAGTTAATAGTTAATAATGAATAGTGGAGACGCAAACGGATTCAATACACTTCGGTAAATTGTACGCTTGCGAACTATTCACTATTAACTATTCGTTATTCACTAAATTTACGGCGCAACGGATTCACTGCCGGAAATTGAGCCTAACGCTCCCCAAACTCCAAATTCACTGGGACCGCTTGTAACTTGTTTCGGTGTGATAATTCCAGCTGAGACGCTGTTAATTGTATCAGGAATAAATCGAACCGAACCATCAAACAACGCA
>JAISBG010000835.1 GCA_031266315.1 Planctomycetaceae bacterium
CATTGAAAAATTCGTTTTAAACGCGAAACACACGAAAAAAGATGAAAAGAGGTGGGCGACCTTTCGCTGAAAGGTCGCGTCGGCGATAGCCGACAGTGAGCCGGATTAACGACGGTAAACGGTATTGCTTTCCGTTTTGGAATCAAATTGCCAGCCGTTAACAAGGGCAAGTCGGCTAACGCCGACGCAACCTTTTAGCAAAAGGTTGCCCACCAGATGATTGCCTATCTTTAACGAAAATTCCGCAGAAAAATTGCCCCAATTATTTTACTATTACGGTGGAATCAGAAAAATTAGTTTCACGTATTCCTTTTTTCAAAAGTCCAGCGTCCAAGTTCGTTACCGGAGCGGAGTTCATCGACAACAACTTCCAGTTTTCCCGATTTTGTGTTACCGTGAATTATCGTAACTTGTTCTTTGTCGTTGTGTCCGCCGCCGACAACTTGTGCCCATGTTCGTTCTGATGTTGCCGGATCAAAATGGAAACGATGCTGGTGTGCGCAAACGACCAGTTGAACTCCATATTTTGTGAGAAGCGGTCCCCACAAATTTTCCGCCTGACGTTGGAAAGAGGCAAACCCTTCAATGACATCTCCGCCGTTGGCTTTGGGATTGGAACTGAAAATAGGAATATGACAAAACGCAACAATAAAAGGAGCCGAAGCAATTTCCGGTTTGTTCAATGTCCGTTCCAACCAATTTCGTTGCGTTATTCGATACGGTTCAAATTTTGCCAACCCAGCCCATGCGAGATGCCGGTCAGGTTTATCTTCACCGGTGTCAAGACCAATCAACGCCAACGAACCGGTACGAACCGCGAAATTCCGTGTGGTTTCCCGATCTTGTAAATCACTCAACGGCAAACGCGGTAACACTAATTCCAGATTCCTCGCCCAATTCCCGCGATAATCGTGATTTCCCGGAACAAAAAGTAATGGGTGTTCTGCGGCAAACGGCGAATGAGCCGGACGAAGAATTGCCTTGACAACCTGATCCGCATTTTCGACAGAGTTGACAAGATCGCCATTCCAAACCGTGTAATCGGAGCCGAGTAACGCCAAACGTTCCGTCAATAATTTTAACGTTTTTTGATTTTCGTGCGTATCGTTAATAACAGAAAAACTACCGTTTTCTTTACCGGCTCCCGATGTGGTGAACGAATAGATGTTACTAAATTCCGGCTCACCGCGTTCAAATTTATAAGCCGTAACGTATTTAAACGAAGCGGCGGCTGTTCGGTAAAAGTATTGAGTATTTGGTTTTAGACCGGACAACCGGATTTGTAAAAAACGGTCATGATAGGGAAGTAAACCGTTTTGTTCGCCAAAGGCTGTTTGGTCAAGTTTTTCTTTTTCTGTTCCAAATTCAACCCAACCGGTTGCAGGTTTACCGACAGCCCAAACAACGGTTATTCCGTTTTCGCTTGGACATTGCAACACCGGCGGCGAATCCGCAAGAGGAATTTCCGCAACACCACTTTCCTGCGATTGCAACATCGGAGCCGCAATAAGCCCCAATCCCGAAACACTTAATAATCCTAAAAAATGTCGGCGATTCGTTTTCAATGAAATCATAATGGGTTCTCCTTGTTCTAGTAAGGATTAATTTTTGTTATTTTTTTGGTTTGGCAGGTAATGTGGCAACATCAACCGCCAAAAAATTTTTCTGTCCTTGTGCAACAGTAAGTTGAAACGGCGAAAGTATAAAATCGGACAAATATTCCGGTATTTCCTTTGGTATTTTTTCCCGTTTCTTTTCCTGTTCATTATTATATGCTTCCTGTTCTTCGGCTGAAAGACGTCGATATTCTTCCGGTGAAATTTCAGGAATTGTTGGTATTTTTGAAAGTGTAACACGATATGTTCCGGCAGGAACACCGTTTCCTTGCCAGCCAAGCCGAGAAGTTCGAATCGTTGCCGTACCGGAAGCGTTTGTTATCCCAGACATTGACCATTCCACTCCTCCCGTTTCCGACGCAAGAACAATAAAAACATTGTCAATCGGTGTCGCACCATTTGTTACTGAAATAGTACAAGGAAAATTTTTCGGAACGTTATCCGGCTTACCGTTACAACCCAACGAAAAAAAGACGATTAGTAATGGAATCAATAAAGTATTTTTCATAATATTGTTAAAAGTGTAATTTTGTGATTATAGTTATAAATTGTTTTCATGCAACCGTTCTCATAATGAAATGATTTTTTCAAACGTCCCAAAGATACCCTACAAGTCCTTCATCACCCAAACGAATAGAGATATTCAGGATGTAGCAAAAATCATTTCATTATGTGAATGGTTCCGTTTTAAATTGGTGTTCAATCGAGCGATTTTGTTTCACCGCCATCTATTGTTCCCAAAGCCCCCCAAATACCGAACGGCGAATCACCTGTAAGTGATTTGACCGGTTGGGTACTAAGCGTAACACCCGGCGACATCGCATTGATCGAATCCGTTACGAAATGTACAGTGGAATCCGCAAAAAGAACATTGACACCGCCGGGATGGTAACTGTTCGCCGATTGAATCGCATAATCACCGCTAGCCCATGAACAAGTTGGCGAGTTTGGCGGAAGAATCGCATGATACGTTACATAATTGGTATAGGCATCAGCAACACGCGATCCGGAATTTGAAGTTGTTGCCGACTGAATTTCCCGCCCTGCGCCTCGTTTGGCGGCACAAAGAGAAGCGAAACCGGAATAGCCGGTTGTTGCCGCAGTGTAATTACTTTGTGCTCCAAGAGTAGCCACGCCGCCTTGAATAAATGAGATCCTTTTTTCGGGAGAGACCCCGGCTTCGGATACTAACATAGTATTACTTGTTCCATCGGGAATAGATTGAAAACCAACTATCTTGTAACATCCGTTTGAAAAAGCACCACGAAAATTACAACTATTTCCGGTACGTAAATCTTCTAATAGCGGAAAGGCTTCATCACCGATGCAGCCGCGATAATTAGTGAAAGCCCTACCGGTTGGCGGATTTTTGTTTTCAGGATCGGAAGGGCATAAATAAGCATCAATGGTTCCGATATACGGATTGGGAATAGCAGTTCCGCCGCTAGTTACCGTAACAGTAGTAGAAGCCGGATTAAAATTGCCGCCGGCACCAGTAGTTCCACAATTTCTCGCTTCTGCAGCAATTGGATCATAGCGACCCGTCAACTCCAGAAACGGCATAATAGCTGCCGTCCAACCAATTCGTCCACGATTGTGCCATCGGTTACGATTACCGGGTGCAGCCGATTGCATCATCTCGTAAGTGGCAAAACCCAGCGGAGCCAGCATGTCAACACAAAGCTCTTTCTGACAACACGCTGAAGGCAAGTGGTCAAACGTATCGTGCATGTTGTGGCAGGCAATACCAATCTGTTTGAGTTTATTGGTACAGGTGGACCGTCTAGCGGCTTCACGCGCCGCCTGAACCGC
>JAISBG010000860.1 GCA_031266315.1 Planctomycetaceae bacterium
TATTCTATGTTTTGTTGTTCGGGCATATATTAAAACCATTTTAAAATTCAAGAAACGTAACATGGTAAGCGTAGCAATATGGAGCGTTTGCTCAAGGGCGAAGCCTATCGACCATAATAATTTTCAAGTTATGCTCATTGGTTTATTTTTCTTTTGGTATCAGCGATGTAATTTCCGAATTGACCGCTGAAACTTTTCCTTCCGGGTTGATCACGATTAGCGTAGGGACTGCGGAAATTCCGTACTGAATCGTGAGCGGAGAAGTTGGGTCGGTTCGCAGTTGAATCCAACCCATATTTTCCCTCTTTGCAAGGAAATTGAGCAATGTCTTATCGTTGTTGTCAATACTGATGCCGATGAGTACAAAATCAGGATTGTCTTTGATTTTGTCGTAAAACTGAACGAGTTCCGGCATTTTTTCCAAACACGGTCCGCACCACGTCGCCCAGAAATCAATGATGACCGTTTTACCGCGAAAATTGGAGAGTTTAACTATTTCCTCTTCCTCTTTCGGTTTGTCTTCTCCTTCTTTTTTCGGAACAATCCGTTTGAGTTCAAAATCGGGAGCTTCTGTTCCAACAGTGATCAGCCGCACACGCGGTTTCACTTTTTCCAACACCAATGTTCCGGTGTCAAACGGTTTATCGGTTTGTATTTTTCCTTCCGGAATATCAGGAACAGTAATTGCCTTGCCGAGAGAACCGACACGTTCGCCGGAACCGCACTGATTTTCCGGCGGCGGAGTCGCAAGTTCAACGTGGATATTCCAATTTCCGGCGGGAACATCGTCCAATCGGAAATTGCCGTTTTCGTCAACCGCACAAGCAATTTGTTTGTTCCACGATTCTCTGCGGCGCACATTCCAATCGTCATACGCCTTTTTATACGGCGACATAATATCATCGTATTTTTTCCCTGCATCGGTGTTTTTCTTCCATGCTTCGAATAGTGTCTGATTTTTTTCACGATCGGTTTCATTTCGTATCTCGTCAGGAATCGTTTCTCGTAGTTTTTCCAACTCTTTGGGAAATTCCGGCGGAGAACCAACATTCGGCGTTACTGTGACATGACAGAAATTCCAGTTCGGTGTTCCTTCAAAATCGTCTGGAGTCACAAGTTTCCCGATGACCGGACAGCCGATACCTCCGAGTTTTACCGTTGCAGTTTCATTCGGTTTCGTTTCCGTGCTTTGACCGTGTGAAGAGCAATTCGAGTTTCCGTTGGAATGAATCGCAAAACTGATCGTTCGGTAAATTTTAACTTTAGCGGCAGGGACATTTTCAAACACAAATTTTCCCTGAGAATCACTTGTTGCTTGGTAATCAAAGTGTGCTCGGGGGGTATTCCAGTCATGGTTTTCTTCTTCCAGTTGCAGACCCAATTGCTTTTCTTTTCCCGGTTCCGAACCGATTTGAAGAGTTCCTTCGACTCTTGCCCATTTTTCAAGTTGGATTGTCCGGCTTGCTTTTTGGAAATCGTCTATCGTAATTTGTGCAAATCCCGACGAATGTATCACGAACAACTTAAAATCGGGATCGGTGTTTTCAGCCATCTCTTCCAGAACGATTAAGGAAAGCGCAAAATATCCCTTATCGTCGGTTTTTGTCGGAGGGTTATTCAAAAAGGAACCGTTTTGGATATACGGCGTTTGATTTTTCGTCGCAACAGCAACCGCCGCATTTTGAACCGGTTTGCCGTCCGGTCCATGAACGACACCGCTAATTCCGGCTTTGTCTTCGCCGGTCGATTCTTCCATCGCGAAATCCAACGTAACATTTGTTTCGCTCAAATCAATTTCACGAGAAATTTTCGGAGCGTATCCTTTCGCTTCAATTTTAATGAAAATCGAATACCGTTCATCGTCGTAGGAAACATCTAACAGACCATTGTGTCCTATTTTCGTATCTTGCGTGTCCCAATAAAAACGTGTATTACCGGGAAAATGGAATCCCTTGAATATTTGGAACTCCGATATTTTCTCAATCGTTTTGGCATTAAACACGTTGCCGGAAACTTTGATCAACGGTTGAACAATAAACTCGTATTCGGAATCCTTCGCAACAACCGATTGACCGCGAAGAGTCCGGTATTTCCTCTCTTTGTGATCAGGAAGAAGATCGAATACAACTTTATCTTCGGGGGCGTCTTCCCATACAAATATTCCTTCTGCGTTGGTTGCTTTACGTCCTCCCATCACTGCGTTCGATAAAAGTCGTTGAGTTCGCCAACTTTCCAATGCAAACCAGATATTGGGAACCGGTTTTCCTTCGGTATTGACCACTTTCGCTCGAATCGTTTTTCCCGCTTTCAACGTAAATCCGATTGGTTCCATGTTTGGGTGAACCCATATTCCGTCCTTCATTTCAGGTGCAAAACCCTTTGCACGAACAATAATATATTGTCCTTGCGCTTCGATCCAATTCTTGAACTCGAACCGCCCCTTTTCGTCAGTTGCTGTTTTTTCCGGCTGATTACTTCGTGTTTTGTTGGAACCATAGACAACCGCTCCGACAACCGGTTTTCCCTCTGTGTCGATAATATTTCCGGCAACAGTAATTCCTTTTTGCATTGTGATACTTGCCGTAAATTCTTCTTTTTCATTCGGTTTGAATTGGGCAACCGGTATCCGTTTATAGAGTGTTTGAAAATCGGGATGCTTTAATGTAAACGTTTCTGTTCTGCCCAAACATTCTATCGGGAATGATTCATACTTCCATTGTCCGTTTTGATCTGTTGTTCGCTCGGCGGTGCAATGAAAGTGATCGTGTATAATTCGCTGCCGTATTCCCCAAGGAAATGAAAAATTAACATTCACTCCGGCAAGCGGTTTTCCGGCATCGTCGAGAACAACACCGCCAATACTCATCGCCTTATCAAGCCGAAACGTGTATTCTGCCGGAATCGGGTCTCGTTCAGGTTCTTTCCACTCGGCATAGAACGGAGTAAATCCTGCTGTTTTGACAGAAATCGAAAAATACTTCATTCCTTCTTTTTTGTAAGGAATAACCGCAACACCGTTTTCATCGGCTTTAACTTTGAAGTTGCGGTTGTTCCAACCTTCCGCGTTTTGCTTTGGGTCGGTATGAATTTCTGCTGTTGCATGAGGAATTGGTGTATTCTCCGGTGCCAGAAATTTCAAGGTGATTGAATTTTCGGATTGCGTTTCCGAAACAGTTTGACCAATTACGGAGCCGGACAAAATCACAATTGCCAAGAACATCGGATTTGTCAAAATAATCAACGCCGTAACAAAACATTTTCTGAAAATACACATAGTTCAATTTTCTCCCTTTAGGATTAAATTTTGAGACATTCAAAACACGTAATAACACCAAAAACAGTTTTTGGGGCGTTCCCAAGATTGTTTAACTGTAACCGTTCACACGATTGCTGTCAAGAGTTACACGAAGTTAGCGGTAACCTCACCTAATTCCTTTTTTACCACAGAGGACACAGAGAAAAAATTTTTTGTGACTATTCAGTGGAATAGCCCGATAGGGCTTCATTTTCATAACCGCAGGTCTTCGACCAAAGGTATCTACACATCTTTTATGAGTATTTCGATAAAATGCCCAGTTTAGTAAAGGTTATTTTTACGAATTTATCAACTATTTTTCCAAAAACATTGAAAAA
>JAISBG010000874.1 GCA_031266315.1 Planctomycetaceae bacterium
TTTGTGTTTCAAATAAAAAGTTAATAGCATTATCTTTTGTTTCTTTGAAGTTGAAACGAAAATAGATGATTTGACAATGGAGACCTAACAATTCGATGTTGCGAATCGGCGATTGTAACGCGGTACAAGAATAAAAATTATTCGGATTACAACGTATTTCGGTACTGACAAAATCCGTTTCGGGTAGAGTTAAAATTAGACCAATAGAACGTCCGGTTTTCGCCCCTGATATTTTCAGATTTGATTCCGATATCATCACCGGTGGAAACGGAGCGAGGGTATTTTTTATTGTTTTATAAATTCTCGTAAACATTATCGGAATCGTTCATCTTGTGTGCCGAGAATTTCTGTTGCGGTTTTAATCCGGTCGAAAGGTTCAAGCAAGTCGAAATTCAACTCCAATAATAGACCGGTATTGCTGTCATCGGAAAACCGCTTCGCTGCTTGCGGAATATAAGCATTGCCAATTTCTTGTGCGTTATTCGCCGGCTTCAGAAAGAGAACGGGCAGTGCAATTTCGTTGCGTACTTCTAAATGGGTATTATCACAAACAAAAATAATATCCGGTTTGTTTTCATTGGATATTCTTTGTAACAGTGGAATCATTGAAAGATTGATGGCGATGTATGGTTTGAGATGTTCCCCATATAAAACCCGTTGCGTTTTGTTTGGTTTGACTGCTTCAGTACATTTGAATTCGAGCGGCAATCCTTTTTCGTCGGTAATGAGCATCGCACCGACAAAACCAGATTCAGAATTATCTGTCGGGTTAAGCATGAAAAATCCGACTTTACGGTGAACGAATCCGGTGGTTGTATTATCCATTGGAAGGTGCGCAATTATTCGCTTTCAATAAGTTCAAAAAAAGTCGTTTGCGGTAACAAGGATAGTTCCGTTTTCGGCGGCTTTGAGTTCTTTTAATTGCTGAATGGTCGGTCTCGTTGTGTTCCGGTAAACGCGACGTAATTATAAAGGGTGTTTTGTATTTGTCTCGACTAAACTGAAACGCCGTAAAACTAAGACTGCTTTCCATGAATGTCTGCCAAAAGAGGAAAAATGGGGAATATCTATAGTTGTAATCGGAAAAAATTTAAGAAAAATAAAAAAAATTCGGAAAAAAACTAAAGCCCCCTATTGAATGTAATAAAAAAAGTATTACAATACAGATAATTAAAGAAAGGAGGTGACGCATGTCGCCAAAAGATAAAAATCTTGTTGTTCGTCTTGAACCTGACGAATTAGAATATTTGAGAAAAGAGGCTGAAAGTGCCGGTTTCAAGAATGTTTCTGATTTTGTTAGATACATGACAATAGGCGAGGGGCGGTCAATACAGAAAGACCAGAAAAAAATTCTGGAAATCCTACAAAAATTAGAAGGTCTGGAAAACCTGTTAAAAGAAAAACAGGAATCAGTAAACCGCTCAAAGTAAAACTGATTCCCTGATTTAACAATGTACTGTCAAATCGTTCTCTATTATATACCCTTTGCCGGGTCAGTCAAGAACGGGTTTGACAAAACAACAAACAACAAAATGACTGTACCGGCAAGGATATTATCATGAATACCAATAAGATTGTTGTGGATGTTACCTACGTTTACTGGAAGGGGCATCGAACCAGTGTTCCGGCGAGCAATTCTTTGACGAGTACCAAAGTTCAGATTTGGCGTGGAAAGTCGAAATGTTTCCCGTTCAAACTGATTTGCTACCGAAAAGACCTAACCCGTCAGGGTGAACGGAAATACATTTACACGATAGAGTGCAAGGAATCCGACTTGCTGCTTTACGCCGAATAACGTAGGGAGCAGATTCTCAGGCTTCCAGCGAGATAAAAATAAAAAATAGTGAATAGAGCAGCATTTAAGCGTTACTATTCACTTCCCCTGTGCGCACCTTCCCCACCCCCGATTGTAACAATTATAAAATCCGTTACAGGTAGAACAAAAAGAACAAATTGTCGGAAATTTATGTGACTTTATCAATTTTGATTCGAGATTGTAAAGTAAAGTGAATGTGGCATAATAAATTTACCGTATCAGAATGTTAAAAACCTACTATTTTTTTCAATCGGTTCTTTTCGGGAGAATTTTTAATCTTTCCGAAAAACCACAACAGAAAGGAAATTTCCATGACTGAACAAAGTCAACCGAAACAACCAAAAATTGAGGACGAAATGCTACTTTTGTCTCAAGCCTTACAACAAATCTTGCCCCTCGCGGCAGACATTAAGGTACAGCTTTTTAGTAAAGGACAAATGTATGGCGGGGCTCTCAAAGGAGGAAATATCCGCGACTTTTGTACCTCAATGGGAGACGACGGATGTCTGCATTTAATGATGATTGACGGCGGCGGCGATAAATATCCGCTCGACAATGCCTCAATCGAAATTAAGTGCCGCATTTACACAGAACCGCGCGTTACCCGCGCAAAAATACCGTGCGTTATCCACGCAACAGATAAGTGAAAACCAAGAGCCATAAAGAGAGTTGCCGGAAATTAGCAACTCTCTTTATGGGGCGGTTCAGGTCTTTTTTACTTGTGTAACATTTTTCCCCGGCTTATCCGGCTCATCAAGATTAAAAAGATACAATACTGCCATACCATCATCCTTTGTATCATCATCTTTTGTATAGCTTATCAATTGCGTATGAAAACCATCAAGGGATACATAAATAAAAGGGTGAGATTTCCATGCTTTATCATTATCATTGTCATGTTGGGAAATAGCCAAAATTTCATATTTTTTACCGGACTCATCTTCGGCAAAAAAACGGTTAAAAACTTTATAAGATTCACTCATAAAAAACTCCTTGTTGTTAGCAGGCGACAACAAAACAGAATCAATTATCGGCTGATTCCAAAAAGAAGTTTAACAGACCTGCTTTAAGAATTTTCGTGAAAATGCAATGCAGAGTAATTGACAGTTTGCATTGCAAAGTTATAATCATTCTGTCAATAAATTTTAACCATAGGAGAAAAATGAATGACCCCCAAGAAAGGACAGTTATTAAAGCCCAAAGAAGAAATCAAATCGGCTCAAGCATGTTACCGCATGACGGAATCCGAGATGAAAATCTTGAAAGACGCTTACAAACTATCCAAAACAGAGTTGAGTTTTTCACGGTGGATTACAGGAATCACTGTAAAAGAAGCATTGCGGATTATCGAAGCCGCAAAGAAATGAAAAAAACGAGAGTCAATTGTACGTTTACCAGACAACCAATTGACTCTCTGATTCAGTAAAAAACACCAAACCGCTCTTAATTTACCATTCCCCTGCGGATTGTCAAGCGGCTTGATGTGTCGTTTGACAGTCCGTAGGTGAGGGTTCTCGAAACCTGAAAAAGTATCTCGTTTCTCTCCCCCGAAACAATGAATCCCGTTGAACTTTACAGTCGGGTTGCTGAAATTGTGCAGGAAAAACAAACCCTGTCGCAACGGATTTGCGCGCTTGATGTGGAGTTGAATGAAATTATTGCGAATATTATTGCTTTGCCGGGAAACAATGAAGTAAAAGTGAAAGTAAAAGAATCAAAGAAACGGAAAAGTCCGTCCGTAAAACTTGAATTTATTGAGGAAAATAAAATCGTCCGTTGGAACGGCGGGGAACTTTGGTTGGGAGAAAAGAGAAAACAGACTTGGTTGATTTTGAAAACGATTTATCGGTCAAAAAGAAAGTATGTGTCCCTGTCAAAATTGGAATCGCGGGTATGGGGTGCGACGGACTCTTTTTTAGATAAAAACATGATTCGGATGGCAATGAAGCGTACTTCTGAGGCGATTCAAAAATCTTTCCCATACAAAATAAAAAAAATAAAAAATTCTCAAACCCTTGAAATTAAAGGATATACGCTTATCTGTTCGAGGTCGAACAGATAACTGTTCGCGCCCGAACACTTCAATTTGTAAAATTACCTCCCGTCGCTGGCACACAAAACGAAAAAAGACAAACAGACAAAGAAACAAAATAAAAGCCTGTTATTCGTTACCGTTTTTTTTCGTTGCCAGCGACAAAATACCACAAAAACGAATACGCAGGCTTTTTTTTTATTTAGTAGGAAAGGAGTTGAAAATGGAAAAACAGGAATCTGCCAAAAGTTGTCTCATTGATATTAACGATTTTTCAATTCTGATAAAAAAATCCCATACATGGATTTATCGTCACATCGGAACGGAACAAATTCCTAAACCAATTAAAATCGGCAGGTCGTTCCGTTGGGACTTGAGTAACGTAAAAAAATGGCTCGATAATAAGCCCCGCGTCGGGGCATACAAACCGCGTAAACAACGTAACAAAATAAAAAGAAAACTAATAAATGAGCGAAAAAAACTTTAGATACCTTTCGTTTTGATTGGTAAGGTTTAGAAGCCCTTATTTTTCAGGGTCGTTAAACCAGATTTAGTTTCAGTAATTTCAATTTTTGAGAAAGGATTTTCACATGAAAAAGATTTTGATTTTGGTTGCTTGTTTGTTGTTTGTTTCGTGCGCTCCCGTGTTTGGGGAGGAAACGGAAATGCAAATGCAAAAAACCCTTGACCCCGAAGAACAAAAGTGTTTCGACGCGATAAACAAATTTCGTGCCAAATACCGATACGAACCGATTCAACTCGATGAATCAATTTGTGAGGCTTGCCGATTGTGGTCGGAAAAGTTGAGGGGGGAGAGAAGATTGTATCACGGTTCCACCGGCGAAAATTGCGCACGGGGAAACACGGACGGTTACTTGACTTTCCGGCAATGGTTGAAGTCCACCAAAGGACATCGGGAGTTTATGAAAAACCGAAACATGGACACGGGCGGGATTGGGCGGAGCTGGTTGAGTTTGCATTGACTCCAACACGGAAAGCAATTCCATTTGCCATCGTTCATCTAATTCACTGTCGGCGAGTACGCCGACGCAACCTTTTAACTTAACCCCGTGCTGCGTTTCACTTGCACGGGGTTATCCATGTTAAAGTCCTACGGACTTAGGAATTGTGAGCCAATACATCACCTTCGATTTGACCTTTTGTGAACGGTTACGGTTTATTTTTCAAGGAGCTAGCGTTAAGTCGTCAGAAAACTTAGAGTTGTACATGAACCCTAACTCAGTATAATTTATTATATTCATATTAACGATTCTGTTTCGAATCCGAACACCGCACCATCGGAAACAGACAATACATTATATTCCCATTTCACAGACACTCCCGCTAAAAATGTCAACTATTCCTGAAAAAAAATCTAAAAAATCTTCACGTAAACCGAATTTTTCTGCGCCGATTGATCTTTCGGCGTTGGAAAAAGTTCCGCCGCATCATCTGGACGCTGAACGCGGACTCATTGGTTCTTTGTTGCTCGACCCGCTTCTGTGTGATTTGATTGTTCCGTTGGTTCAATCGGACGATTTTTATTTCGATGCCAACCGCCGTATTTTCAAACACCTAATCGAAATGCGGAACGATGGGAGCGGGATTGATCTTTTGTTGCTCGCAAACCGGCTTCAAACATCTGATGAATTGGAAGCGGTTGGCGGTGAAGCGTATCTGGGGGAGTTGATGAATTCGGTGCATGTAACTGTTCACGCCGAATATTACGCTAAAATCGTTCGCGAAAAAGGAACTCTTCGGCGTTTGATTCATATTAGTTCCGGTTTGATTCAAGATGCCTTCGCGCCGGATACCGCCACCAAAGACCTGCTCAATAAGGCGGCGGCACAAATGTTTGAGATTTGCGAAGCGCAAACAACCAATCAAGTGTTCGACATCAAGTCGGTAATGTTCGACGCCGGAACTTATTTAGACCGCAAAATGCGCGGTGAAACCGATACAATTAAAACCGGTTTCATTGATCTGGACACAATGACCGACGGAATGCATCCGAATGAACTGATTATTCTGGCGGCAAGACCTAGTGTTGGGAAAACGGCGTTGGCAACCAATATTGCGGAACATGTTTCGGTAAATCTGAAACAAACGGTTTTGTTGGTAAGTCTTGAGATGTCCCGACAGGAGTTGGCGTTGCGGCTCATTTGTTCGCGGGGAAAAATCGATAGCAATAAAATCCGAAAAGGATTTCTGTCCGAACTGGAAAAAGCCCGCTTCATGGAAACCGCCAACGATTTATCGCAGGCAACAATGTTCATTGATGACACGCCGAGCCGTACTGTTTCGGAAATTGCGGCGGTAGCGCGGCGGCTGAAACGTCAGAACGATTTGCGTTTGCTGGTTATTGACTATCTTGGACTGATTGAACCGGAAAACTCCAATGATCCGCGTCAGGAACAAGTTGCGAAAATTGCTCGTCGTCTTAAAGGGTTAGCGCGGGAGTTACGAATTCCGGTGTTGTGTTTGGCTCAGTTGAACAGGCAGGCTGACCTTTCTTCTAAAGACGCCAGACCACGTTTAGCCCATCTCCGCGAATCCGGTGCCATTGAGCAAGATGCTGATGTTGTTCTGTTCGTTCACCGTCCGGACAAGGAAATGAGACCCGGTGAAAAAGGTTATGATGAAGTTGCTGGAATCGCGGAAATTATCGTAGCAAAACAACGAAACGGTCCCATCGGTGAAATCAAACTAAACTGGATTGGAGAACACACTCGATTCCAAAATCTTTCCGATAAAACAATTGAAGAATACCAAGAATTCGCCGAACACAGTGAAACGGTTGCGTTCGACACGTACTCCGGGTTCAACGCCAATTTTCCAACCGTTTCCGATCATATTGATACAAGCGAACCGACCGATTTTTAACAATCAATCTATTGACAAAAAATTACGAATTTTCCTGATTCTACCGGATTAAACGCGAAAAGAGGTGGGCAATCCGCCCGCTGGGCGGTTGCGCCGGTTGGTTTTACTCGACTCCAAACGGTTGGCAATACCGTTTGCCATCGTTAATCTGATTCACTGTCGGCGAGTACGCCGACGCAACCTTTTAACAAATAGCAAAAGGTTGCCCACCTAATGATTGCTCACTTTTAACAAAAATTCCAGTAGGAAACACCGAATCCGGTAGAATTAAGACTTTTTACCGACGGGGCGTAACAGGAGTTACTAATAGGAATCAACGTTTTTTTGGTCTTTCGACAACAATATCGAATGTTTTTGTTCCGCCCGGTTTGGCTTCAAAAGTTAAACTGGCAGTTGCTGCCGAACAATATTTTTCCGCAACAGTTGGTTCTGGTGTTCCCTGTGTGAACGTACCTCGCGCATCAGGAATATTCGGAACTTTTGTTGTTCCGGTCAGATAAACACGATAGGTTCCTTCTGGAATTCCTTTACTCTTTTGACCCGGCGATGAAAAATATCCGTTGGCATCAATCGTACTGCTAAACGAAAATTTATCCGAGTCAAAACTGACATTGCCCAAAGTTACCGGACTACCGTCATCATATTTGACCGTTCCGGTTACTTTGTGTAACGGTTCGCCGCAACCAATAAAGAATAACAATAAAGAAAGTGTACAATAAAAAGTAAATTTTAAATTTATCATATTTTTATTTTGTGTGAGAGCCGACAACTGTATGTTGGCGGCAATAAATTAAGGTTAGTGAATAATTTAAAACAATTTTCGGTCTGTTAAGACCAAACAACTAAGTTATTGTGCGTAAATTATGTACAAATAACGTATCCTAAAAGGCACGTTATTTGCGCACACTACGCAAGAATTAAGGCCAAGCAACATTTTCACCGTCCCCTACATCGGCAAACTGATGAAGAGTTAATTTGGCTGTTACCGGATTGACTCCGCGAACGGAACCATCACCGATAAGAAAATTACAAATATTGGGGTGGAGACTTCCAAAAGGAATTGCGTCGCCCCAGTGATCACTCAAGGCTTTATTCTCAAAATAAGAATCCGTTGGCGAATCAACAATAATTCTCGAAAAATTACGATGAATTGCTCGTACATAACTAAATCCTTTGTCTCCGCCGGCATCAGTTTGACTGCCGCCATCCCAACCGCAATAAGAGTCGTGTTCTGTATTTAATGCGTGTGTTGGAATATATTTTTCTCCAATCACAACTACATTACTGGTTCCGTCAACCCAATAAGCAAAAGTATCACGTGGAGACCATGCCGTAACATTTGAGTAGTCTCCGCCGACATCACCTGTGCTGCCGTTTCGAAATGCCAACTGTGCCACACGTAATGCTCCCCGCCACGCATTGATTTGATCATTGGGATTCGTTGACGGATTAATGAGAGCAAAATTAGCATAAGACGAAGAAGAACCCGCAACATTGTTATCTTTCGTGAGTACGGAAGCGTAATCAATTCGCGGACCGGAGCCAACATGCGGATTTGTTGCGGCATCGGTTTTGGGAAGATAACTTGCTCCCGAACGGCGTGACGGACATTTGTAAATGGGAACGGAACCAAACTGTTTTTGCTCATCATCCGTAAGAGTTGTACCGCCGAACCACTCATCGCCGAAAGTTCCGCTAGGATACGTTTTGCTCCAACTTCCCTTGTCGCTGAGATCCCAAAGGGAAGTTTGCTCAATGTAGGGAAGCAAAAGGATTATCCACGACGGTTTGTATCTAAAAACCGTATGTGGAATAATCCCATTTTGCGTGTCGTGGAAATTGTGAATCCCAATCCCAAGTTGTTTGAGATGGTTGATACACTGTGACCGCCGTGCCGCCTCGCGTGCCGCTTGCACGGCTGGTAACAATAATGCGATTAACACGCCAATAATCGCAATGACAACAAGAAGTTCGACCAACGTAAAACCAATACGAATTCGAAGTGACATAATAAATGTTCCTTAATTTAAAAGTTGAGTGAAATTGATAAA
>JAISBG010000878.1 GCA_031266315.1 Planctomycetaceae bacterium
TACTCCCTGCTGTGCAAGCCGCACGAGAGGCGGCAAGACGTTCGATGTGTACCAACCATCTCAAACAACTCGGAATGGGAATCCACAATTTCCATGACAAATTTAACTCAATCCCACCGCTCCGAGGCGGACGGTATGGCGGGGGGAGCGGACCTTGGGGTTGTAATAGTTTTCTATTACCGCTTTGCCCCTACATTGAACAAGAAGCACGATACAACGAGTACTGCAGTGCCGATTTTCCCGATGCATGGGATGCTAATTACGATTGGTTGAAAGGCAGTATTCCGGTTTTCTGGTGTCCGTCTGATGCTAATTCTTCACAACCGGCACCAACGACCTTTGGTTTGACACGAAACAGTTATCTAGCGTCACTGGGAGATAACATTGCCGCATTGTCAGAGGGAAGCCATTCAACTCGTGGTTTCTTTTCCGGACGTATGCGCCTTGTGGGTTCCGGTACGACAGCAGATCCTTATCGTATCGATTTAACTACCCAGTCTTTTGCTTCAATCACTGATGGACTATCCAATACCACCGCTTTTTCAGAAGCAGTTACAGCCCATATCCAAAGTTCTACAATGGTCAAGGGCGGTTTTGCCGACGATACTTCAGCGACAACTCCCAATGCCTGTCGCGCACTTTCAACAAATCGTATTTCGTTTGTCAGCGGAACCTCTGTTATGACTTATGGACGCGGAACGAATGGATTTGGTGACGGGCGTAATCCTCAGTCGGCATTTACCACTGTTTTACCGCCAAACAATGTTTCTTGCATTTATGATAATTGGGGTTCTACAACTAATCCGGGTTGGGCGGCTGGAGCATTCTTGACGGTAACAAGTTATCATTCCGGCGGTGTGAATGTTTGTATGGGAGACGGAACGGTTCATTTCGTCAGCGATACAATCGACTGTGGAAATCAAGGATTCGACCTTTCCACGACAACAACCGATTTTGCTCTTTCGCCCAGTGGTGAACGTGAACTTTCGGGTGAAAGTCAGTTCGGTGTTTGGGGCGCAATCGGCACCATCAACGGCAGTGAAAGCAAGTCAATCGGTCATTAATTAATTAATTAATTAATTAAACTATTAACCAAACAAAATCCGCTGTTCAACATGGCGGATTTTGTCTTACAAAAACAGAAACAAATTAAATATGAACAAATTCATTTCAAATAAACAAGTTACGATTCTGCTTTGTGTTGCAGGAATTTTGTGTTCCGGTTTGATTACCGGATGTTCGGATACACCGGACGGTTTTCCCGATGTTGTTCCATGTGTTGTTACGATAACAGATAACGGCACACCGGTTGAAGGTGTTTTTGTACAAATTGAAACGGTTCCCCGAACCAACAATTTGTCGGTGATTGCCAAAACCGACAAACAAGGAAACGCTACCGTACAAACTCAATTGGGAACCTTTGACAAACTGGGTGTTCCTGTCGGAAAACTGGTAATGGTTTTAAAGAAAGTTCCTGAAGTCCCCGATTTCAAAAGTGCGGAGGAACGGGAAAAAATGACTCGTGATCAAGCAAAGGCTTATAGTGCCGAAATAAAAGCCCGCCGAGCCAAATTGCCGCCGATTATTCCGCCAGCATTGACCAATTCTCAAACGTCTCCACTTACAATAGATTCCGTTTCAGGAAATTCTATCCGGTGGAATGTCGCTCTGGAAGAATACCGGAAATAATCATAAATCACAATACAGTATTTAAGTAACTCATGTTACGCAAGGGACAATAGGATTGCAATTTTTTCCTCCGCCCCTTTAGGGGCATTGCATAACAACCCACCGCAACGCGGTGGGTTAAAGCACACTCTAAATTTCGCCCTGAAAGGGCAGTGCCGATCCGCTTTTGCATTGCCCTTGTAGGGCGACTGTGGGAATGGACTGTTACCCACCGCGTTGCGGTGGGTTGTTACGCATTGCCCTTGCAGGGCGGAGGAAAACTTGCAATCCTACTGTATTGAGCAAGCACACTCTTTCATAATGAGTAAACAAATAGTATAATTCCAAAATAAATTTCCTGCGCGGCAGGATTGCCAATTCTCATTTTTCATTTTTTTATCTATCGTCCCGATTATTTTTGTAGAACATAAAATAGAAGGAGAAAATTATGAAACGACGTAAAACAAGTGAACGGCAGTTGATCTCATTGGAGTATGCGCTCAAGCGGTTGTTGCGTAACAAAGCCAACTATGAAGTGTTGGAAGGATTTTTGAGCGAATTGCTTAGGAATAACGTTTCGGTAAAGAAGATCGGCAAAAGCGAGAGCAGCAAGGAACATGCGGCGGATATGTACGATAAAGTGGATATTCTGGTCAAAGACGAATCAAATGAGGTTATGTTAATAGAGTTGCTGTTTACGCAACGGATTGACTATTTGCTTCGCATGACGTGTGGAACCGGCGAAACAATAACGAAACGTATGCTTCAAGGTAAGGAACACATGAATGTGCAAAAAATCTATCTTATTAATATTGTCTATTCCGATTTGGAGCAAGGCAATGATTATGTCTATCACGGTAAAACCCTTTTTACGGGTTTGCACGACAATGATGAACTTAGTCTTTCAAGGTCTCAATGTGAAATATTCGGCAAAAGAGCGGCTGATATTTGTCTCGAATATTACCTTTTGAAGGTCAATAATTTTAACGATAAGACAAAAGACCGGCTTGACGAATGGATTTATTATTTGAAACACAATACTATTAAAGAGAAATTTAAAGCGAAAGGTCTTGACAAGGCACGCGAGGTACTTGATATAAACAATCTCACGCCGAAGGAACAGAAAGCCTTCGACGAGATGTTACGTTTGCGCAGCGAAAAATTAAGCAGATAAAAAATTTTTTAATATTTCAGCAAAATTTTCGTTAAAGATAGGCAATCATAAGGTGGGCGACCTTTCGCTGAAAGGTCGCGTCGGCGTTTAGCCGACAGTGAATCAGATTAACGACGGCAAAATTATGACTCAATCGGCGCGACCCTTCAGCGAAGGGATCGCCCACCTATTTCCGTGAATTTTCGTGTGTTTCGTGTTTAAAACGAGCTTGTCAAGGTTTAGATACCTAATCCGGTGAAATCAGAAAAAATTTTTTTTGTTTGTTTGTTTTCATTAACCTTTTTCAATTAATTAAACAATTAATTAAACAAAGATGAAACGATTATCCTTATTATTGTTGTTACAATGTTTTTTGGTGTTCAACATTTTTGGTCAGGAGTCCAACGGTCAACGTGTGAACGATTGGGAAAATCCGCAGTTGACCGGAATTAACAATTTGCCGCCGCGATCCAGTGTTGTTGTACCGTTTTACAACGGAAACGAAAAAGATTGCGTAATACTGAACGGCGATTGGAAATTTCAGGTTGTTCACAAACCGGAGGAACGAATCGCCGATTTTGCGAAACCGGATTATGACGATTCGAAATGGTTGAATTTGCCGGTTCCGTCGAATTGGCAATTACCGCGTTTTATTGGGCAACTCAAAGAATACGCTCCCGCTAATCTTGGCGGTGTTGTGGACGATTATCCGATTTATGTCAATATTCCGTATCCTTGGGAAAAGCCGTGGAACCCGCCGAAATTGCCGCTCAAATACAATCCCGTCGGAATGTATCGGCGCGATTTTGAAATTCCGCAACATTATTCCGGTCAGAATATCGTTCTGCATTTTGCCGGAGTCGAATCCATGTTTTACGTCTGGGTCAACGGCGAAAAAGTCGGAATGGGAAAAGATTCGCGGACAGCGGTTGAATTTGATGTTACAAAATATATTAAGGCGGGAAAGAATAAAATTGCGGTTGAAGTGTTTCGGTGGTCGGACGGTTCGTGGCTTGAATGTCAGGATTTCTGGCGGTTGTCCGGTATTTTCCGCGATGTGTTTTTGTACGCTTTGCCGAAAGAACATATCAGCGATGTAAAAGTTACGGCAACATTGGACGATGATTATAAAACCGGTCTTTTTAAAGTTCAGATTTCAAAAACTGCCGGAGCAAAAATCGGTTTTACAATAAGAAGTCTTAATAAGACACTCCAAAGCGATCAACTTCCTTCTATTAAGAGTTATTTTAAAGAATATTTTAAGAACGATTCTAATGACCTTTTAGATATTAAAAGCCATTCTAATTCCGATACCTTTGAATTGAGTTTTAATAATGTTGCCCAATGGACTGCCGAAACGCCCAATCTTCATACAATAGTGTTGGGTTGCGGTGAACAGAAAATTCCTATTCTGTTCGGTTTCAGAAAAGTCGAAATCAAAAACGCTCAACTTCTTGTCAACGGTAAACCAATTTTGCTCAAAGGCGTTAATCGTCACGAACATGATCCGATTTACGGACACACGATTTCGGTCGAATCTATGATCAACGACATTAAAATAATGAAACAACATAATGTCAACGCGGTTCGGACATCGCATTATCCGAATGATCCGCGTTGGTATTCGCTTTGCGATCAATACGGAATTTATGTAATTGATGAAGCGAATATCGAATCGCACGGAATGGGTTACGGCGAGACGACGTTGGCAAAACATCCGGCGTTTAAGGAAGCACATCTCAATCGAACAATCCGCATGTTTGAACGTGACAAAAATCATCCGTCGGTGATTATCTGGTCGCTTGGCAATGAGGCTGGGAACGGCGCGAATTTTGAAGCGACCTACGATTGGCTTAAAGAACATGATTCGACGCGACCTGTTCATTACGAGCGTGCCAGTTGGGATCGAAATTCTGATTTCAATTGTCCGATGTACATGAAAGTTTGGGACATGATTAAGTATGCCGAAAACAACCCGAAGAAACCGTTAATTCAGTGCGAATATTCCCACGCAATGGGCAATTCCAACGGTGATTTTTTCAAATATTGGGACGCGATACGAAAATATCCGAACCTGCAAGGCGGTTTCATTTGGGATTGGGTTGATCAGGGACTTTTAACAGATATACCGGGGCGTTGGATTCTTCCTGCAACATTAAAGACATCTGTTACCGGTACGATTATTGAAAAAGACGGCAAAAAGTTTTTACAAGGTTACGCAACAGTTGCCGAACCGTCAACGATTCAGGTTGGCAAGAAAAAACTGAAACTTGAAGCGTTGGTGTTTCCGCTTGGCGGCGCAACTGGTCCGTTCATCGGTAAAGGTGATACACAATTCGGTCTGAAACAGGTTGATCAAAATTCAATTCAGTTTTATGTCCATGATAACGGTTGGACGGATGTTACTGTTAATGTTCCGAAAAATTGGTATCAGCATTGGCATACGATTACCGGAACTTACGACGGTAAGGAACTCGTTCTTGCGGTGGACGGTCAGGTTTTGGGAAGAAAAGCGTACACCGGAGGAATCGGTAACGCTAAAGAACCGGTTGAAATCGGGCGAAACGCTCAACACAAAAACCGAATTGTTCAGGCTTATATTGCTTCGGCAAAGATTGCACTTGATGATCAACCGGTTGTCGATATTGATTTTTCTCAAGCGATTCGGGAGGAAACGAAAAATCCAACCGGAAAGTATTACGCATTCGGCGGTGATTTTGGTCCTGCCGGCGTGCCGAGTGATCAGAATTTTTGTTGCAACGGTTTGATTTCGCCTGACCGGAAACCGCATCCCGGATTGAACGAGGTCAAAAAGGAATACCAAAATATCTGGGTTAAACGCGACGGTGAAAATTTTTCTATTTATAACGAAAACTTTTTTGTACCGCTTGATAATATTGAAGTTATCTCGGAAGTTGTCGCGGACGGCAATGTGGTTTTGCGGGAAGTGATCGCCGGTCTTGAACAAATTAAACCGCAGGAAACAAAATCTGTCCGTTTATTAAGCAAGCAGCCGGAATTAACGCACGATAAACCCGGCACGGAATATTTTGTCAATCTCCGGTTTGTTTTGAAAGAAGACACCGCGTGGGCAAAAAAAGGACATGTTGTTGCGTGGGAACAAATTCCGTTGCACGAATACAGTCAAGCCGCACCGCGCACGAAAGTAACTTGGGATCAGCGTGCGGGCTTGGAAAAGTTGCAAAAAATACTCGGTGTCTTGCCGGAACCTGATTTCTGGCGTTCTCCGACCGACAATGATCGCGGTAACAATATGTCGAAACGTCACGATATTTGGCGTATTGGGCAAAAAACGCCAGCGGAGGTTAATGCTCAGTTGACGTATGGAACAACGGACAACGGTGTTGTGGTAATTTTTGACGTGAACAAACCAGCGGGTATGATTGATCCGTTACGAATTGGTACGCAATTGGTGTTGCCCGGCGAATACAATCAGGTGGAATATTACGGTCGCGGTCCTGACGAAAATTATTGGGACAGAAAAGAAGGTTCGGCGGTTGGGCGTTACAAGACAACCGTTGAAGAAATGTTTGTTGCCGATTACGTCGAACCCGGTGAAAACGGCAATCGAACCGATGTTCGTTGGGTTGCTTTCCGCAACAAAAACGGCAATGGTTTTCTTTTCTGTTCCATGCCGAATGAAACGGATATTAAGTTACGCGGTCAGACGAAAGGCAAACTGGATGCGGGAACGATTTCGTTTGGAGCGTTACGGTATTCAAAGGAAGAGTTGGAAAAACACGATCACCCGTACAAAATGACGGCGAGTAAGGATATTTTCGTGAATATTGATTACGCTCAAATGGGTGTTGGCGGTGATGACAGTTGGGGAGCACAGACCCACGACGAATTTCGGCTTAAAGAATCGAAATATACGTTGAAATATCGTGTTGTTCCGCTAACTCTCAACGATGACCCGGCAACACTCGCACGGGAAACATTCTGAAATAGTCCGCCGGTTATGCACCTCTCACCCCTGCGGGGGTATCGTCAAGAAGTTTGTTTTAACTAGTAGCATGAGAGGATGTTATCGTGTATTAACCTGTTTGTCACGTAGTTTTTCGACGCTTTTGAGGAGTAATTATTCGAATTAACAAAGATGTCAGCCGTAACCGTGATGGTGAATCCGTATTGGTCTCGTTAGGGGTTTTGATTGCGACCAACCTTCCCCCGAAGGCGAAGTCTAGTATCGACGAAGAAGT
>JAISBG010000026.1 GCA_031266315.1 Planctomycetaceae bacterium
GTTTGTCGTTACACCGCAGGTCAAAGACCTGCGGTTATGAAAATTAAGCCCTATCGGGCTATTCCGATTTTTGTACCTGTTAAGTAAATAGTCATATAAATTTTTAACAAAAATTACACTGAATAGTTATGAAAATACTAATTTTATGACTAACAAAGTATACATGGCTATAAAATTGTTATTTTTTGACGATTCACTAGATTTTACTGTTATGTAAAAACAATCCGTTAAAAAATACCAATTTCATCGTTCACACAGTACACTCAAATTCCAGCACCTTGTTCGGTGTTCCCTGATTTTTCTTTTGCAAGGCGGCTGATGGTTTTGAAGTGTTGATGCTCTGATGTGCCGCACCATTCGAACATGATGGATTCTGCAGTTGCCAAAGTAACACCGGACGATTCCAGACGGCGAATCGCTATTTCATCGTCAATCGGAAACCGGCTTCCAACGGCATCAATAACCAAAACAACTTCTTTGCCCATTGTCAAAAAATCAAATGCCGATTGTAAAATACAAACATGCGTTTCAACTCCGCAAAGGATTATTTTTGAAGCAGAATATTTTTCGATTTCCCTTTGAATTTCTTCAACCGCACAAACACTGAATGATTTTTTGGCAATAATCGGTGTTGTGCGAGGAATTGTCAGAGCAACCTCGCTCACCGTAGCACCAAGTCCTTTAGGATATTGTTCCGAAACAATAATAGGAACTCCAAGTAATTGTGCCGAATCAAGAAGCCGCCGCGCGTTGAAAATAATTGTATCACTTTTGTTCATAACCGGCATCAACCGTTCCTGAATATCAATAACAAAAAGTAAACTGTTTTCAGGAGACAATAACGAAAAACTGCGTTGATACATTGTGATTGAATAATTAACAGAGTCTTGTTATACTAAAAAAACATTTTATAATAATAAGTGTAACGAACAAAATTGATGTTTTGATACCGCCGGATGATGACAAATGCAAACGCAAAGTGTAAAATTTGCAAAATTAAGTTTCGTCGCTACTGCCTGCGGGAATGTTAAAGTATTAAAGTATAGCAGGTTTAATGTGTTGTACAAGCGATACAGAAACAGAAAATTTAACCAGTGTAAAGGGTAAAAATGTTAAATCAATCCAAAATTGTTGTATTTCCTGTTGTTATTTTTCTTTTTTTTCTGATGTTGACGGGTTGTTCAAACCGAGTCAAAATATCAGGAACCGTAACATTCGATGACGGTGAACCGCTTACTCGCGGCAGCGTTTGTTTTCGTGCGGAAAACGGGACAACGTATCAAGGTTATCTCAATAAAAGCGGATATTATGCGCCCGGCGAATTGAGAGACGGAGACGGAATTCCAGCCGGAACATACAAAGTTTGGGTGGCTGGAACCGACGAATCCCGTGAAATACAAGGTAAAAACGGTTCAGTGAGTCAGTTTCAGATTATTGTCCATGTTGATCCTCAATACACGTCACCGGATACGGGAAAACTAAGTTTTGAAGCCAAACGCGGCGGTACTAAAAAATTTGATTTCACGGTTGAACACTTTAAGGAAATCGCTCAAAAGAAAAAATAGACGACTCTACTCATTACACTTGAAAATTTGTTTTTGAACACGAAACACACGAAAAATAATGACTGAAATTCCGTATCTTTCCGTGATTTTTGTGTTCAAAATAACAAATATAACCATGATTTTTAACCGAATTATTTTATGAATTACGCAACAGAATCACTCCGAAAACATTACGAATGGAAGGGAAAAATCGAGGTTGTCAGCCGTGTTCCTCTTGACAACCGTGATGATTTATCACTTGCTTACACTCCCGGTGTTGCCGAACCTTGCTTGGCAATTCAAAAAGAAATTGATAAAAGTTACGATTTAACTCGGCGCGGAAATCTTGTTGCTGTCGTAACCGATGGAACCGCTGTTTTGGGTCTTGGCGATATTGGTCCCGAAGCGGGAATGCCCGTTATGGAAGGGAAATGCGTTTTGTTCAAAACATTCGGTAATATTGACGCGGTTCCGATTTGTATTCGTTCCAAAAATGTCGATGAAATCGTCCGAACTGTTCAGTTACTGGCAGGCAGTTTCGGCGGAATCAATCTCGAAGATATTTCCGCACCGCGATGTTTTGAAATCGAACGAAAATTAAAAGCGTGTTGCGATATTCCCATTTTTCACGATGACCAACATGGTACTGCTGTTGTTACATTGGCGGCGTTGTTCAATGCGCTCAAGGTAACCGGTAAAAAACTGGAAAATATTGCAGTTGTAACCAGTGGAGCCGGTGCTGCCGGTATTGCTATTATCAGGCTTTTAATTTCTTTGGGGCTTCGGGATGTTGTCCTTTGTGATCGTCTGGGGGCAATTTATCAAGGTCGCGATCAGTTGAATTTTGAAAAAACCGAAATGGCGAAAATGACTAATTGTCAAGGTAAAAAAGGTTCTTTAGCGGATATTCTTCGCGGTGCGGATGTTTTTATCGGAGTTTCCGCTCCTAATTGTGTGACGGAATCAATGGTCAAAAGTATGAACAAAAATCCCATTATTTTCGCAATGGCTAATCCTGTTCCTGAAATTATGCCGGATGAAGCTAAAATTGCCGGAGCGGTTGTTGTCGGAACCGGTCGAAGTGATTTTCCGAATCAGATCAACAATGTTCTTGCGTTTCCGGGAATTTTTCGTGGTGCATTAGATGTTCGGGCGAGCGATATTAACGATGCGATGAAAATTGCCGCAGCCGATGCGATTGCGAATTTTATTTCAGAAAAAGAGTTGAGTCCGGAATACATTATTCCAAGTCCGTTGGATTATTGTGTTGCGCAAAAAGTCGCCCAAGCCGTCGCCCAAGCCGCAAAAAACAGCGGTGTTGCGCGAATTTAGAGAATTACTGATTCTATCGGATTAAGTGTTTCCCACCGGAATTGTAAAATAAAGGTAGGGCATCTCTAATAATTGAGATTCTATCGTTTTATTTTTTTGTATAGATTTTTTTCTGAGGATTTCTATTTTTTTGGTATTATTTTGTTTTTTTCTAGGGAATGATTTTTGCAATTTATCATTTTTGGTTTCCTATTGAAGCGGTTTGGTCGTACTATCCCTTACATTTTGCGTTGGAAACACGTTTCAGACTCACGAGTCGGCTCATAGTGTAAACTAAATTCCGCATCCCAATCTGAAATTTCGCTCGAATGATTCCAATCGTTCATAATATCTCATTGCCCATCCGCATTTTTTGTGCACCAAAAATGTGTTCAATTCGACTTCGGGTTTTCGATTTCAACTTGTTGTTCGCTTTCTGTACCTTATAATCAGTAATTATTTTCGTATCTGAATTTGCCTTGACATGATTTTTGTAGCCATCATGTTTTTCGCCTTTTTTAATTTGCGCGTAGTCGTCTTTAGAAAAGTCTTGCTTCGGAACATCGACAAAAGTGCCGTCAACAATAATACCACTTTTGACAAGCACGCCCCGCTTATGAAGTTCTTCATCGAATCGCTTGAAAAG
>JAISBG010000071.1 GCA_031266315.1 Planctomycetaceae bacterium
TACCGACGGAACATGGAACGATTTTGACCCGTGTTGGGTGCCGAATGGTCGAATGGCGTTTATCACGGAACGCCGCGGAGGTTATCTTCGTTGCGGGCGGGAATGTCCGACTTATACGTTGTTCGATATGAATCCCGACGGTTCGCAAATCCGTTGTTTGAGTTATCACGAAACGAATGAATGGCAGCCAAGTGTAACACATGACGGGCGAATTTTATACACTCGCTGGGATTATCCTGACCGGCACGGCTGTACCGCCCATCATCCTTGGGTTACAACATTGGACGGTCGCGATTCACGGCATGTTCACGGGAATTTTTCGCCGCGAAATAAACGTGCGGATATGGAACTTGATTGCCGAATGGTTCCTGATTCGCCGAAATTTGTTGCAACAGCGGCTCCGCATCACGGACAATCTTACGGTTCGCTGATTCTTGTTGACCCGCGAGTTGAAGACGATGACGCGATGGCTCCGGTCAAACGTTTAACGCCAGAAATTGCCTTTCCTGAAAGTCAAGGCGGCGCACAAGTTTACGGAACACCGTTTCCGCTTTCGGAAAAATATTGCCTTGCGGTTGCGGACTTTTCGATGACGGCTGATCAAGGGGCGGAATGGCATAACAAAAATTATGCTTACGGTTGTTATGGAATTTATCTTGTGGATGCTTTTGGTAACAAGGAATTGATTTACCGTGATTTTGAAATTGGCTGCAATTCTCCGATTCCGGTTTTGCCGACCCCAACACCGCCCGCTCCGCCGCAACAAATTTCCGCCGACATTGAACCGCAACCGTATCTTGAACCGCTTCGTGACAAAAATAATTTGTTGCCGAAATTATCGGAAGGAACGATTTCGATTGTGAATGTTTATCAGGCGTTGCGTCCGTTCCCGGAAGGGACGAAACTCAAGGAGTTGCGAATTCTCCAATTGATTCCGATGTCGGTTCCGTCAGGCAGACCGCCGCATGAAATCGGTTTCCGCGAACCGACAAGTATGGATTCTGTGGTGTTGGCTCGCTATGTTCTGGGGACGGTTCCCATCGAAGACGACGGCAGTGTTCATTTCACGGTGCCGCCGCGACGGGAATTGATGTTGCAAGTTCTTGACGAAAACGGACTTGCTGTTCAATCAATGCGGAGTTCGTTGTATTTGCATGACGGCGAAATGCTTTCCTGTAACGGTTGCCATGAGCAAAAAACATCAACCGTATCGCTCCGCGCGTCAACAGTTCCCAAAGCGTTCCAACGTTCACCGTCGCAGTTGAAGCCGGATCATCCAGATGCGAATCCGTTCAGTTATCCGCGACTTGTTCAACCGGTGTTGGACAAAAATTGTGTTTCCTGCCACGCCGAAGAACGGGCAAAAGGAACTGCCAATGTTCCCAATCTTGCGAAAGACCCGATTAAAAATAAATGGTATGCTTCGTTTAACGAATTGGTTCCGAAATACGGTTTTTATTCTTACGGCGAACCGCTCCGCACAATGCCGGGCAAATTCGGCGCACGAAATTCAAAACTGTACGAAATCCTCAAAAACGGACACTATGATGTAAAACTCACGTCTGAAGAAATGCACCGTTTAACGTTATGGTTGGATTGCGTCTCGATTTTCTACGGCGTGTACGAAAAAGACGGCGGCGAAGCCCAATTACGCGGTGAAATCGTCTATCCGACATTGGAATAATCAATCAATACCAATATAACCCCGTGCAAACGAAGTGCAGCACGGGGTTAGGCAACCGCAAAACATCGAACGGCATAGCAATTCAATATGTTCTCGGCAAGGATAAATGCTGTCGCCCAAAAATATACCGTAAATCAGAAAAATTGTTTGGTTTGAAATTAGACTTTTAGAAACTCTCTTAAATCTATTGTGGAATTTCGAGCATCAATAAATCGAGTGATTTTCCGCCGTTGAGAATACCGGATTGGATTAGAATCCGGTTGCCGTCCAGACTGAAAATCGGATGAGTATGATCCGGTTTCATCGGATGTTTTGCCGTTAGACAAATCCGTTCGCCTGTTTCACGATTGATAACAAAAATACTTCCTTTGTGTGTGTCGCCAGCAGCCCAACGGCGGTTGGGCGAACCGTTACAATGCCAAAAGATTTCATCGGTTTGTCCGAGTAAATCCATTTGTTTTGTTCGTAAATGAACAACAGCAATTCCATTTGGTTTTTCGCGTAATCGTTTCTGGTTTCCTGAAATAATGAACATCATTTCATCAGTACCGGAAACAACTTCATGTGTTACCCATTCGTCCGGCGTTTCCCAATAAACAACCCGGTTATTAGTTCCATCGGCGTTGACTGCCCAAATCCGTTGCGGGGCATCGCCGCCGGTTTCGTGACAATAAAAAACTTCGCCGGGAACCCAAGGATTACATTGAACATGACCGATACGAAAATTCAGATCAACAACCGTTTTTATCGTACCGTTTTTTATCTCAATGGAACAAAGCCGGCTTGTCCAGCCGTCGGGAACAGACGGATCGGCATGTCTTTTCGTTTCGTTTTTCTTTTCCGCTTCAAGAATTTCCGGCGACGGTTTGCTCAGGATTTGTCCCCAGTACAACCGGTTTTCATCGGCATCCAGAGCAAAACCGGAACTGTTTCCGTCTTTCGGTAATTCCGCAACAATCCGTTCATAATCCGACGGATTCTTCACTGTTCCCGCCATCGCGTCCGGCAAGAGTTTACCGAGATTCAATTCAACGAGTTGACGCGGAGATTTGGGTGAACTTCCGCACAGATAAAACATCGTCATTTCCTTGCGGGAAAGATTCATTGTGGAACTGTCAATGGATTCGTGATCCGTTAATTGTACAATAT
>JAISBG010000094.1 GCA_031266315.1 Planctomycetaceae bacterium
CGATTTTGTTTTTTGTTTTGTTTTTTGCCGTTTCGCTTCAAGCGCAAACGGTTTCGTTGTCTTCTTTGCTGGACGAAATGGTTGACCGTGATTCGGTAACACGATTTCCTGATCCGGCGTTTGTGTGTGTTCAGGCGAGTTCTTATGACCGCGCCGCGAAAAGTCCCGCCGAAAACTGGTTTGCCAACGGCGACGCTTCACAGTTTCTCCGTGAAGAAACAAACGGCGAACGAAAAGAATGGGTTCTCATGGATGCGGACGGTCCCGGGGCGATTGTTCGGTTTTGGATTACCGCGCCGCATTACAAAGTAACGTTTCGGATTTATTTTGACAATAATTCAACTCCAACAATTGAAGCCAATATCGGCGATTTGGTCGGCGGTGAATTTCTGGTCGGCGCGCCGTTTTCCGAAGAAACCGCACGCGGACGGAATCTCTATCTGCCAATCCCTTACGCAAAACATTGCAAGATTACTGTTGACGAAATGCCGACACAAAAGAATCTGTATTATCAAATCAATTATCGTCATTACGCCAAAGAAACCAACATTGAAACATTTTCGCTCGAAAATCTCCAATCGCTCAAAAGTAAAATCGAATCTGTTGCGAAAACACTTTTGACCGCCGGAGACGTGTTTGCTAATTTGCCAACGGATTCGCTCCGAACAACATTTGTCGTTCCTCAAGGCGGGATACCGTTTCCACTTTTCGAAAAAGCCTCTGTTCCAGACGGCGGCGCAGTACAACAAATTGTTCTCAAAATCGATACCGAAACGGAAAAACTTGCTCAAATTTTGCGAAGTACGGTGTTATCCGTTAAGTTCGATGATAAGGAAACCGTTTGGGTTCCGCTTGGCGATTTCTTCGGCGGCGGTGTTGGAATCAATCCGTATAAAAGTTGGTACAGTCGTGTTGAAAAAGACGGAACACTTATTTCTTTATGGCGTATGCCGTTCAAAAAGACATTGGAAGCATCGCTTATCAATTACGGGACGGAAGACGTTAAAGTAACGTTACATTCGTTTTGGGCGGGTAAATATAACTGGGACGAGCGGTCAATGTATTTCCACGCTGATTGGCGACAACAGCGTCAAATTGAAACGATTGCCGGAAAGGGGACGATTGATTGGAATTACGTGAAAGTCAACGGCAAAGGTGTTTTTATGGGCGATGTGTTGAGTGTTTTGAACCGCAACCCTGCATGGTGGGGCGAAGGCGACGAAAAGATTTATGTTGACGGCGAATCCTTCCCGTCGCATTTCGGTACGGGAACCGAAGATTATTACGGTTACGCTTGGTGTACGCCGCAATTTTTTGAATCGCCGTTTCATTTCCAACCGCGAGCCGAAGGTCCCGCCAATTACGGGAACACCACCAATGGACGTGTTCGGCTTCTGGATACGGTTCCGTTTACGAAGGATTTTCGTTTTGATATGGAAGTTTGGCATTGGGCGAAAACGAAAATTGATTATTCTGTCGCAACATTTTGGTACGGTTTTGAATCGGCAACCGTAACCGATTTCCAATCGCGACCGGCACAGATTGCGGAAGTTCAGGCTCCGGTTGCTTACAAAACTCCGGTGTTTTTGGAATTTCCGGGGTTCCGTATTGAAAAACTCCCCACCAGTGGAACTCCGCAATTGCAAGTAATGGGACATTTTACGAACGGAAAATGGGACAACAACGACCAACTCTGGTGGACAGGAGCCAAACCCGGTGATAAGTTGGAACTCTTGCTGGATGCGGAAAAAGACGGCAACTATAAACTTGTTGCCGAATTGACGAAGGCACGGGATTACGGAATTGTCCAGTTCTATTTCAATAACGTCAAAATCGGTCAACCGGTTGATCTTTACAATCCCGAAGTCATTCCGATCGGAGCGTTGGAACTTCCTGCTGTTATCGAATTAAAAGCCGGACGTTATCCGGTTACCGTTGAAATCGTCGGCAAAAACGATGCCGCCGACCCGAAATACATGGTTGGTATTGACCGTTTGCGGCTTGTTTTAGTCGAATAATCCTTTCTTGCAAATGATTCCTTGTGTTCACGAATTGGTGTGAAGTTTTTTATTTAATGGTTTAATTTAAGGTGGGCAATCCGCCCGCTGGGCGGTCGCGCCGGTTGAGTTTGCATTGACTCCAACACAGAAAGCAGCACCATTTGCCGTCGTTAATCTGATTCACTGTCGGCTATCGCCGACGCGACCTTTCAGCGAAAGGTCGCCCACCTACAAAAGGTTGCCCACCTGATGATTGCCGATGAAATATTACAATTATTTGACTATTCCGGTGGGAAACACCTAATCCGGTAGAATCAGAAAAAAATTTTTTTCAACTTGCTCTGGAAATTTATTTTTAAAACCAGTACAATATGCCGATTCGTATGTGGTTTGTGTTAGACTGCATAATGTTTGGATATTTATTACCCCAAAAAAGGAGTCCGTTTATGATGAAATCAACTCGTCGTAATTTTCTGAAAGCCGCAACAGTAACCAGTGTTGGTTTTCTGGTTGCCGAAGGGAATGCTCAGGAAGTGAGTAATTCCCCAAACGAAAAACTCGGTGTCGCTAACATCGGTGTTGGCGGTAAGGGCGGCGGTGATGCCGATAACGCCGCTAAATTCGGAAATGTCATCGCCATCTGTGATGTTGACAAGCAAACTCTCGAAAATAAAGGAAAAGGAGAAGCCTATCTCAAAGCAAAACAATATGTCGATTTTCGTGAAATGCTCGAAAAGCACGAAAAGGAAATTGATATTGTTACTATCAGCACACCAGATCACATGCACGCCGTTGCAACCTTAATGGCAATGCGAATGGGGAAAAGTTGTTACACCCAGAAGCCGTTGACCCGAACCATCTACGAAGCCCGAAAACTTGCCCAAGTTGCCAAAGAAACCGGCGTTTGTACCCAAATGGGGAATCAAGGAACCGCGTTGGATTCGTCTCGTATGGCAATCGCGCAACTAAAAGCCGGTGTGATCGGTAAAACATTGGAAGTGTTCGTCTGGTCAAATCGTCCGGTTTGGGCACAAGGTCCCAATCGCCAAATGACATTGGAACGCTTCGCAAAAGATGCACGGGAAAAATCTCCCGATAAAGCAGAAAAAGCGATCTGGGATAAATTCGCCGATGTTCAACGGAATTTAAGCCGACTCGATTGGAAACTTTGGATCGGAACCGCTAAATATCGTGAATTTTGGCCCGGAATTTATCACTCGTTCCAATGGCGCGGTTGGTGGGATTTCGGAAGCGGCGCACTTGGTGATATGGCTTGTCATCAGGTTACAGTTCCGTTTGCGGCTTGCGGTTTGAAAGACCCGACGTGGGTTCGCGCCAAATCAACCGGACACGACTTCGACAGTTATCCGGCAAGTTCCATCATCGAATTTGAATTTCCGGCAAACGAAGAACGCGGTAAAATCCCATTCTGGTGGTATGACCGCAAAGGGAATCGTCCGCCGCAAGAGGTGTTCGCTCCTTACGGAATCGAAAAACCAGCCGACAGCGGTGTGCTGATTGTTGGTGAAAAAGGCGCGTTTTACAGTAGTGACGATTATTGCGGAAAATATGAATTGCGTGCCAAAGGCGGAGAAATTATTCCGCCTATTCCCGATCTCAAAGTTGATTATGCCGAAAAGAAAGGGAACAACGACACCGATAATATGTACGAATTGTTCCGCGCGGTAAAAGCAAATGATCCGAAAATTTGTCATTCAAATTTCATCGACCGTGCCGGACCGTTGACGGAAACCATTCTGCTCGG
>JAISBG010000096.1 GCA_031266315.1 Planctomycetaceae bacterium
ATGTGGTCGATCCAAACATCAAACCGAATACTCACAAATGAGACGTAATCATTCACGGAAAATCAATCTAATAGCAACCTCATTTTCAACCTAAGTTCTCTGACTAAACAACCTCAGTAGCAAAATGGATTTTCTAAAACCAACCTCATTACCTCATTTTACTTTATTGATAATTTTTAATGAGGTAATGAGGTTAGGATATTTTTGTCATTTTTACTACTGAGGTTGTTTTGTTTGGAAAATTAGGTTGAAAATGAGGTTACGAAAACTTGATTTCGATCCTTTGAAAAATACCAATATAGCATTAACACAGTATCAATGGAATCGTTAAACCGTTGGCAAGGATACAGGATTTGCTACAAAATTTCCATTGGTAAAACGGAAAAGGTTGGTTGACGAGAATGCCGTCTTGTTATTCAAATCAGCCACCTCTACTGAAACAACAATCAAAAAATTGTCGCAAGAATTACATTCGGAATACGTAACCTGTATCACATTCGGTACTCCTTTCGTCGGTTTGGACTCCGCGTTAATTTCGTCACGAATTGCACAAAGCAATCTAAAAACTTCCGAACGGTTCGCTGATTGTTCGCTTTTCAGAAAATCTTCAATTCGGGCGATTTTTTCGGTGGCGTAAGAAATCGCTTCGATTTCTTCCTGCTTGAATGTTTCTAAATCGGCTTCGTCATTCTTTTTGATTTTTCGTTTCGGCGCACGCATGGGAAAGGTAAATTTCAATTTTTGCGACATAAAACGCCGACATGTCTTACAGTAGGCAAGCAAGGCGAGAAGACCGGAAGCCGCAAGCGAACAAAGCGCAAACACAAACGCCATGAGAAATTCAATCGCCCAACCCCATTTTCCCATCGTAAATGGTTTATTGTCTTTGCCAACCCATTCAGATTCTTCAATATTTGTACGATAAAATTCAATGAAAGACGGCAGCGACTTTTTAATGGCTTGAGTGATTTCATTTTGGTCAAGTGTAATGACATTACCGTCTTCGTCAGTAATAGTTGCAACATGTTCAAAGTGTTGTTGCTTTTTCAGATTAACAATGTGTTCAAAGTGTTGTTGCATTTTTTGAGTGGCATTGTAACAAAATACAGTGTATTCCATATATCTCGCTACAAAAAACAGTGAAAATTGAAGAACAAAAATAAAGAAAATGAAACGTATGTCAGGATAAAACTGGACAAAACGCGCGGAAAGCGCATAACCAATACCCGCCAAAAAACCGCAAAAGATCGCTCCAAGCGGAATAATAAAATTAACAAGAAACGCAAGAACATTGTGACCGGTGTAAATGTTGATAACATAAATTGCAACGAAAACAATCGAAGTCGTCAACAAACCGCCCAATAAAATAATTGGCAAAAACCAACCGCGACTCAATCCTCGCGGTTCCGTTTCGAAAATATCCTCGCCCATCCTTGAGGCGTTACTCAAATCATCTCCATAACGTTCGATGTTGTCAAATTGATTGTTCATGGTAGTAAATAGAAAAATGGTTACATTAAAAAATAATATTGGGATTATCATTTTCACAATAATCCGCAATTCCTTCAAATTTTTCGTTACAATACATTTGTCATTTAGGAACTATTTTAACGGATCAATTTTGAATAATTGTTCTTCTTGCATTGCCAGTTCCCAGTTCGCGATTAGTTCGTCTTCATGCAAACTAATCCAAGCACGGACAAAATTACGTTGCCGTCTTGGGAAGCCGCCCTCTAATATTTCACCGTTCGGAATCGCAAACACCGCGTTATGTTCTTGATATTCGGCGTAAATATGAGCCGTCTGATGCGGTTGCTCCTCTTCCCAATACATTCGGATGATAATTCCTAAAAACATGGATATTACCGACGACATGGCTATTTTTTCGTTAAGTTTAATCTTATGTAATATTTCAGTGGAATTTTCATTAACCGACGATGGATAAAACTCAAGAGTCGGTGTTAGCCGACAGTGAATCGGATTAACGATGGCAAATTATGTTACCTTCCGTTTTGGAGTCAATAAAAGACTCAACCGGCGCAACCCTTCAGCGAAGGGATCGCCTACCAATTTTCGCATTAAAATATGAAAATTCCATTGAATAATTACAAAAAACAAAAAATCTTTTTATAAATGGTTCCCGTCATTTCAAACGTTCGGCGGTTGACCATAAACCGGCGGACGGGGTGCTGATGAAATAAATTTCTTCGCCGTCCGGCATGGTATTGAATCCGTTTTTCAATTTCGCCGGATCATAACGTTTTATTGTTTCATTATAATCCGCGTAACCGAAATTGACAAGATTCATATCTTCCTTTGAAACATGACCCGGCGCATAGGTAATTGTGAAACGGTTTTCCGAAGAGCCGTGAATCAAATGAGCGGTTCCGACGGCAAGGTCTTTCAGATCGCCGTTTTCAGGACATTCCCGATACAATTTCATCACTTTTTCCGTGCCGACATAACCGTATTTCCGTATCAGAGCGTCAATTTCCGGCTGTTCGCCGAACCGTTTCAAACCGGGAGCGATAATTAACAGTTCACCGCCGTCCGCCATCGCTTTTCTTGTACGATAAACGGCTTTGTTGGCAACCCACGTACTGTAAAATTCGTCGCCCTGCATTACGGCAACAACCTTTTTTAACGGCGGAACTACGGTAATATTTTGTTTTTGTGACGCATGAGCGGCGGCAAGATACGTTTCTACCTCTTCTCCGGCGTAAACTCCGGTGTGAACCAGTTCTCCAGAATTATTGTACGCCATGACAACCTGAAAATAAGCATCGGGTAAATGTCCCAGAAATTCGGTTTCCGCTTTGTTGTAACAAGCACGGAGCGGTGTGGTTAATGTTCCGAGATTGTTTTCAATTCCGCAACACGCCGCCATCAAATGCGACGCACAAATCATTTCCTTCCCGCCAAGACCGATAAAATAATTTTTGTTGTGGTTTGCAAAACCCAGCACTTCATGCGGTACGACATGACCAATATTGAAAACAATATCCCATTTTTCGTCAAACAATTTCCGGTTGACGGCAACAGGAATTGCCCAATCGGCTTTACCGCCGGATATTTCTGCAACAAAATCAGCCGGAATTTCGCCGACTCTTTTGGAATCGGTACGCCAATTATGTTTATCGATTTTTTCTTCGGGAACAGAACCGAACATCCAACGATTTTGTTCCGGCGTATGCGGAACATGCTGACCGAGCGTGGGAATCAACCGAACATCAGCATCTTTGGCAAAAATTTTGTACAGTTCTTCGGTAATATAACCGGCTCCGCTGTGAGCGCGGGTAATATCCGGCGGAAGCAACAGAACCCGTTTAGGATTCCTGCAAATCCGCTTTTTCGCTTCGTCAGCAAATTGTCCGGCAAGATTGAGAACATCTTGTTTCGTTAAAGTCTTTTCTTCTTGAAACCAAGTCATAGTAAATGTTAAAAAGTAATAGGTTACAAAAAATTGGAAAGGTCGTAAAATGGGAAATCCTAAAAAAACATTTTGCTTAAACACAAATTTGTCTTATAAGGGTAGGGACTATAGGAACACAAGGGACAAATGGAATTGTTAAGAAACATAATCGGTAATTTATACTACAAAATCAATAGACAGTCAAGGGAATTATTTACCGAAACATTTTAGTAAGTAGTAATATAGTAAACAATCCGCTTGCGTCTCCAACTATTCACTATAACTTTAACTCCTGTTCCGCACCGTCGGTAAAAAGTCGGTCAAATCTACATCAACACGGTAGGATTGCGCGTTTTCCTCCGCCCTGCAAGGGCAACACAAGCCAGCCCGCCGCAGCGCGGCGGGTAAGTCCCGTCCGAACAATCGCCCTGTAAGGGCAGCATAACTATTATTACTTTTTCCATCGGTATGCTGCCCTTTCAGGGCGGCGTGTTATTGGTTCTCACCCGCCGCGTTGCGGCGGGCTGGCTAAAGGGGCGGAGGAAAAACTTGCTATCCTACCGGACATCAACATTCTGATGTTAATGTATGTTTGACTGATTTTTCGCTTATGGTGCGGAACATGATCTATAAACTATTAGTTAATGATTATTGTTTCTCTGAAATCCAATCGGTGTGGAATGGTCCTTCACCGGGTTTATCGGTTCTCAGATAAGTGTGCGCTCCGAAGTAATCCCGTTGCGCTTGTAACAGATTTGCCGGAAGAACCGCTGAACGGTAAGAATCGTAATACGACAACGCTGTTGAAAACGCCGGAACCGGTATTCCCAATTCAATCGCGGTCTTAACCACATTCCGCCACGCATCTTGCGCCGACTCAACCACGTCTTTGAAATAAGGAGCAAGCAACAGATTTTCAAGTTTGGGATCGGCGTCAAACGCCTCTTTGATCCGTTCAAGAAATACCGCACGAATAATACAACCGCCGCGCCAAAGCATGGCGATCGGACCATATTGTAACTGCCAACCATATTCTTTCCCAGCCGCCTGCATTTGAACATAACCCTGAGCATACGAACAAATTTTCGAAGCGTAAAGTGCTTTGCGAATTTGTTCGACAAAAGTTTTTTTGTCCCCTTTATAAGTTCCGCCGGGACCATTGAGAATTTTCGAAGCGCGAACGCGGGCGTCTTTCATTGCGGAAATACAACGTGCGTACACGGCTTCGGTAACAAGACTGCTCGGCGCGCCAACATCGAGAGCAAGTTGACTCATCCATTTACCGGTTCCCTTCGCACCGGCTGTATCAAGAATTAAATCGACCAGATATTTTCCTGTTTCCTTATCTATAACGGTGAAAATATCTTTAGTAATATCAATCA
>JAISBG010000163.1 GCA_031266315.1 Planctomycetaceae bacterium
ATTTGTCGGAGAATCAATATTGGATCAAGTTCGAGTTGATTATGCGAGTTGCGATGACGGACGCACTGCGTCTTTACCGTAACAAGTATTCGGTTTGGGTAGGCAATCGATTTCTGAACGGTTGCGAGAGAAAGATATAATAAATATTCCGAATGCTCCTGTCAAAAAATTTTAACTGACGTTTTTTGACTTTTTGGAAAAAAAGTATCTTACCCGGAGCAAAACACCGGTGAAAACCGGTGCAGCCGTTCGGAAATCGGTTGCCTACCTGTGTTAAGAAATCACAGAGCACTAATAAAAATTCCTGATTCTACCGGATTAGGTGTCTCCCACCGGAATCGTAATTTTCGTTAGAGGTAGGCAAATCACAAGATGGGTGACCTTTCGCTAAAAGGTCACGTTGGCGTTAGCCGACTTTGCCTCTGATTCCAGTCGGCAACCGGATTCCGAAACCATTGTCAACACAAATTGCCATTGTTAATCTAGTTCACAGTCGGCTAACGCCGACGCGATGTTTTAGCAAAACATTGCTCACCTTATGATTGCTTACCTTTGATGAAAATTTTGCTGAAATATTACCAATGATTCTACTATTTCGGGGAAATACCTAATCCGGTAGAATCAGTAATTTTCGTTAAAGGTAGGCAATTCATCAGGTGGGCGACCTTTCGCTATTTGCTGAAAGGTCGCGTCGGCGATAGCCGACTGTGAACCGGATTCACGACGGCAAATTGTATTGCCTTCCGTTTTGGAGTCAATGCCGAGTCAACCGGCGCGACCCTTCAGCGAAGGGATCGCCCACCTCTTTTACGATTTTTTGTGTGTTGCGCGTTTAAAACGAACTTGTCAATGCTTGGATACCTAATCCGGTAGAATCAGGAATTTTTATTACAAACTGTTGCGATAATTTTTAATTTTACCGATTTAATCCGGTTTGGTGTTGTGCTTCTTCAATGAAGGTGAGCATATTTTCAAGCGGTACATCACCTTCAACTGCGTGCGACGGAGACAAAATGTAACTTCCTTCGACTCCCAGTACCAACAAACGCCGTGTTTCATTTCGGACTTCTTCCGGTGTTCCAAATGGCAGAGTTCGTTGTGTGGACAAACCGCCGTGAAAAGTAAGCCGACCACGATATTTCGGAAGAAGTGCGAAAACATCCATGACTTCGGGTTGGAACGGATTGAAACAGTTCAATCCCATAGACATCAAATCATCGAAAAGTGAGTCAACCTGACCGCAACTGTGAATGAACAAATATTTGTTACATTCTTTCCGAACAGTATTGTACATTCTGATCAATGGCGGCTGGATAAATTGCCGCCAGATTTTGGGTCCCATAATGAGTCCCTTTTGTTGTCCCCAATCGTCACCGAAATAAACTCCATCTATATCATACCGACAAGCAGCACGAACCTGTGCAATATTGTAATCGGCGATTTTTTCAAGTAATTGATGCACAAAATCAGGATACATTACAAAATCCATAAGCAGATTTTCGATACCGCGAAGAGTCCACGCTCGTTCGTAAAGCGAAAAACCAAGACGGAATAAACGAAAACGATCCGGATATTTTGCGATTTTTTCTTTGATATCCGCGAAAAAACGGGGATGTGCCGGATCGGGAAATTCGTAACCGCGAAGTGTTGGTTCTTTGAGAACGATTTCAGCGGGAATACCAATATCTTTTTCGGCTTTGCGATCCCACTTAACACCGAAATAATCCTGAAAAATATCGTTACCAATATTGTCAAAAAAACCAATATCACTTCCCAGACCAAGAATATGATTTCCAAGCGGTTCTTCAATATCTTCAACACCGTAATACGTTTTTAACTTTTCTGCCGCTTCCACCGTAAATGAAAACGACCAAGGAACATAAGGCGGTTTCTGACCGTCCAGAACCAAACAAAGAAGTTCACGTTTTGTCATGGAACAAAAATGGAAAAAGGTTAAAAGAATAAAATATTGATCCTAATTTTATCCAATTTCACAAATCATAAAAGTACCAAATAAAATATTTATTTGGCGTGAATCGTTACAATTGTTACGCCAACAGCTTAACGTAACAATTTACGGTAATGCGAACGGTTCACCGACATCAATAATTCCGGCAGCACGATAAACATCCATATTAACTGTTTCAGCGATAAAGGTGATACATCCATCTGCATAGGAAAAATTACATCCTCCGGCATGTTTACTCGCAAAACCGAAAGCCACTGTCCAGTCTCCAGAGGTACTTCGGTTACCGCCCCAAGTTTTGTAATAATTAATCGGAGTTGCACAATAACGAAACACTCCGTTATCATTCGTCCAACCAGCCCAGCTGTTCCATTCGGGAAGTGTTTCACCGGCAAAAATCGTATTACTCGTTCCGTCAATAATATTAACAATAGAGGTGGTCATCACTTGTTTAGGAAGTCCCCAAGTGGTAAATTGTGTCCACTTGTTACGCGGAAAGATACCGTTACAATTTTCGAACTCATGATCAATCCATGTATATGATCGTCCGGTGGTGTAGGTATTCTGAAACGGATTTTGCGATTTCATGGAACCTTGACATCCAACGTAATTGGTATAAGCACAATTATGTTGCCACCACCATGCTTCGCCGCCCACATATTCTGCTTGAGACAATGAGCCTCCGTTGAAACCGTCCGATGGACACAAAAAACCACCGAAACTGTTTGAGCAACCTCTTCGTCTGCCGCAGTGAAATAAAGGTACGGTAATCTTTCCGCCAACGCTTGCTGTTCGATAAAGGGCAATACTCCGATCAGCCAAGTTACGTGACGTCCGGAAAAAGCGGAAATACGATCATATTCGGCGTTAATGGGAAAAAATTCGTAAATATCGTGATAATTATGAGAAGCGAGTGTGAGTTGTTTGAGTTTATTGGTGCATTGCATCCGCCGCGCCGCTTCGCGAGCCTATGCAAACTGAAAAAGGGTGTATAATTATAGGCGTTGCGGAAAAGGTCTTACTGAAAAAACTTAGTAAGAAAAAAATTACAATAAACTAAAAATCCTGTATTCGTT
>JAISBG010000165.1 GCA_031266315.1 Planctomycetaceae bacterium
TTTTTCAACACTTTTACTATTTTCATTCTACCCAATACGCCAATTTTCAGCAAGACGAAAAAAATTTTTCCAATTTAAAATCGAATCAAAAAATATTCGCAAAAATACAAAAATTGACCAAACCTTTTAATTTATTTAATATTACAGATAAACTCTCTATTTTTAACATCATTCGCTTAACTTGAAACCACTGGGGACATGAGGGACAAAAGAGACTTTTTAATCAATAGAGACGAGACGAACAAGGAACACTCTCTTAAAAACCTAAAATTCAAGTGTGATGAGTATAATTCGTCAATAGAATTTTTTTAAACGCGAAACACACGAAATTTCGCGAAAAGAGGTGGGCTATTCATCAAAAAGTCCGCTGGGCGGTTGCGCCGGTTGAGTTTGCATTGACTCCAACACGGAAAGCAACACCATTTACCGTTGTTTATCTGATTCACTGTCGGCTATCGCCGACGCGACCTTTCAGCGAAAGGTCGCCTACCTTGTGATTGCCTACTTTTAAAAAATTCCACGAATAATTAATAATTACGAAAATCTTAGCGGATTGTTGATATTTTCATTGTTGGCGGACGGTTATTATTGGACTCAATTGGATATTCTGTCAGCGGAACACGTTTTGAATTTTCGTTTGGTTTTGGGGTATTCGGGTCATTTTGACTCCAGTGAGCAACCTGTTGAATTGTTCCTTCCGGAGTTTTTTGAATGTTCCAATCGGTTTTCGCCATGAGTTCCGTTTGACCAAACTTGCCGGGCAAATAAACTACCGCTTGCGAACTAACAACCGAAGAACCAACTTCAGGAATGTAACGGACAATCAATGAAACTTTTTTGGCATTACCGTCCGGTCCCTCCGAATCCCAAGGAACCCAAAAATTGTATGACGGTCCGAGTTTCGATTTTGAATAAAGTTTCTTGACATCGCTTTTGTCGAAAAGATAACTCCGTGTCGGCGCATTATCATCTGATTGTCGGGTTTCTTCGTCAAACGCATAGACAACAACATTGCCTTTGATTTTGATTGGTTTCTTCGATTCCTGATCGTAAAAATAAACACGTCCGCCAAAACCGCGTTGGGGTTCCTGATCGGTTTCATGTTTGACGGCAGGCTCCCACACCGCCACCGCTTTTGCCGGAGGTCCCGACGGCTTCAACACCGAAATGTCTGGCTTTGTCCACGAAGTACCGGAGCAACCCGTCAGCATAAACGCCGTAAAAAGGAAAAATAAAAAATGGAAATGGAAAATTCTTTTCAATCTCATGGTCGGTTTGTCGGTTAATGGTAAGTCGGTGTTATTAAAAATGTAATTATACTCTTCACATTAGTAAAGGACAAAAGGGACTTTTTAATCAATAGGGGCATGGTGAACAATTGAATAATTACGAGTAAATTGTCAATTTTATCTTTCACTTTCCGGTGCCAATGTCGGGAACGGCAACACTTGTTTGACCTTTTCGTCGGAAGGCAATTGCGATTCATCGAGAATTATCGGTGCGCCCGGAATATAAGGAACTTCGTTGGGAAACCATTCGTCGCCGCGAATTTTCATTTTGGAATTACCCGTCAATTTCACCACATCGTTGATGCACCAGTGCATTCGTGACGCTTCCTGTTGACGGAGAATCTGCATATCCGCTTCGCTTCGGATAATGGTTGGTGTTAAAACGATTAACAATTCCATCCGCTCACATTTTACCGAATTGTATTCAAAGAGGTGTTTGACAATGGGAATCTTGTTCAAGCCCGGAATACTTCGGTTGACGGTTTCTTTTTGTTCCGTAATAAGTCCGGCAAAAACAATCGTTTGTCCGTCCAAAGCACTGACGGTTGTTTGGGCGTTTGTTATATTGAATTTCGGTGAGTTTAAAGCGACACCGCCAGAAACCATGATCGGAATCCCGTCGGCAATACTGCCGACACTCGACCGTTCAACGTACACTCCCATAACAATTTGCCCATCGCCTGTTACACGCGGTATAATATCGAGTATTGTTCCGACTTCTCTGTAAGTAACCCGACTGGTAGTATTTCCGGCATAACTTGCCGTATCCGACTCTGAAACGGAAGGAATATCCTGTCCAACTTTGACTGTTGCCCGTGTATTGTGCAATGTTGTCAGGAAAGGTCGGCTCAATACGCGGAGTTTATCTTGCGATTCCAAAGCCCGAACCAGAACACTGACCGATTCACTTGATGCGGAGAATGTAAAACCGCCGATACCGCTTTCACCTGTTCGACCGGTTCCAAGACTCGTAATCCCTTGTGTTCCTACTGTTCCAGTTTTGACGGCTCCCAGCGGTAATCCCTGAGTTGGGTCTCCAAAAAGAAAACCGGGTACCAAGGCGCTATTGCTCAATAAACTTCGGTCAAAGAGCAATGAATCCTGAAGACCGAGTTCAATTCCTTGTTCACGGTTACTGTTTAGCCGGACTTCCGCAATCAAAACCTGAATCGCCACCATGAGCGGACGTTCATCAAGTTCCTGAGCCATTGTCCGAACCTGATCATAATAACGCGGTGTTGTGCTGATAATCAGAACATTTGATGTATCATCAGCAACACAAACGATTTCTTTTCTGTACTGTTCCTGCGGACTTTGCGGTAAATACATACTGCTGTTCTGAATTTCGAGTTGCCGCTCGCTTGTTGCGTAATTGTTGATGACTGTTGCCGCTTCCGAAGCAACGACATTGAGTAGTTTAAGAATCATGACCTTGCGGTTATTCATATTCTCTTCATCAAGACGAATCAGCAAGGCTTCAACAACCGTCATATCACCGGCACTGCCGCAAGCAATAATACTGTTGGTTCGTGGATCCGTCTGAAACCGTACCGAAACCAACGTGCTTTCGCCTTCTTCAATACCGGGGCGAACAGTTGCCATTTGGGAAGTTGCCTGCGTTCCTCCGCCGAATCCTCCGCCGCCGGTTGTTGTTGCCGCAAAAAGATTGGTCAACATGGTTGTCAAGGTGTAAGCGTCTCCATTGACCAACGTGAACACTTTAATTTGTGATTCCGCCGACGGAAGTTGATCAAGTTGTTTTATCAACGCTTCAATCAACGACATACTTTTCTCCGGTGCCGTAACAATTAACGTGTTGCTCCGCGTGTCGGCAACAACACGGACATCGTACAAAATGCTTGTCCGTTGTAAATTGCCGTCTTTGTCTCTCGTTCCCATTGAGAGCAGGGGATTTAGTGTTCGTGTGTTTTGGGAACCGGCGGCTCCCGCTCCGGCGAAACCGCCTCCGAATCCTCCGGCGGTTGCCGATGTTGTTCCGGCAATAGCGTTTTGCAACGTTGTTGCCAATTCGGACGCCATTGCGTTTTTGAGCGAAAACGTTTTGACAATATTTGTTGCGTCGCTGCCTTCGGAATCCAGTTGCAGAATCATATTGGTAATTTCAAGCATATCGCGCGGATTCGCCTGAACAATCAATGAATTGGTTCGGGC
>JAISBG010000194.1 GCA_031266315.1 Planctomycetaceae bacterium
TATTGGACAACATCGGCGGCGTAGAGTCCTTGTTGCATGAGAAACTGTGACCTATTTATATAGGACAAGAAGTCCGCCGAATAATTCCAGCAAGTATGTTGCGGGTTGAAGTGTGTTCCGGCGAAATATTCTTGACCGGGCAACCCCGCACTTTTGGGCGACGCGGTGAAGGCGTGCCAAACCAACAAATTGCAGCCTTCGCAAATGGATTGATCGAAAGCCGGCTTCAAGTTATCGGCGAACGATTCCTGCCAGTGCATTCCGATATTGGTGAACCCTTCGGCGGCGACTAATCGTTTGCCGTGAGTGTGGGCGGCGGAGGCGGGTTGTTTGATGAAGAAGCGGTTCGGGTCGCCGACGCGGTGGCGGGGCGACCATGACCAATATTCCGACATGGGAATATCGCTCATGCCGAGCAGTTGCAAGGAATCAATCGGCGCGGCGTGCGGACCGCCGGATTCGGGGTGAACGCCAATCCCGAACTCTCGCCCTTTTGCCTTCATTCTCCCGTAATGATTATCCGCGATCAAATCTCCAATTGTTCGCCGAAAATCGAAAAGAAAACGATTGCTTACTTCGCGGTTTTTTATAATCTTGCCAGCCAATATCGGAAGGTATTCGATAACATCGTAACCGCGACGTTTTTTGAATTCGTCGCGCATTGTTTTTGTCCAGTTCACGCCTCCGAGTTCCCAGCTGTCGGTGTGCAAGTATCGCAACGTTTTCCCCGCAAGCGAACCGGCATCATCGATGAGCGGTTGCACGTTATTTTTCCAGTAAATATCGAACGCGTCCGCGTCGAGATAATCGACAACTAATCCTTGCCATTTCCCGCTTGCAGTCGAGACGCGTGCGCCGGTGCAAGTGTAGCCGAACCGCAACACCGACCAATCGCCTTCACCCAGAGAAGCAATGAATCTAATATCACCGTTTTCATTCTTTTCAGATACAAACCATGCTTTAACAATATGCTCTTCATCGCTTTCCAACTCCTCTTCATCTTCGACCAAGTAATCGCAATTCGGAGCCGAACCGCCAAGTTCTTTGATAGCGATTTTTGCGCCGAGATGATTGAGCGGTTTAGGATTATTTTTGACAATACTTTTGCCGAAGCGGGTATTGCCGTCGAGCAATTCGATTTCGGCAATTTGAACATTTCGCGGCGCGTTTGGATAATTCGGATCAAACGCGCTGAAAATTACCAATTGAAAAATATTGCCCGCAACCGAATCGAACGAAATAATCGTTTCGCCTTCTTTCTTGACATTAAAAAATTTAATCGGTTTATAATTAATTTCCTTCGGATCATTTTCCGCAACGAACAATGCACAAGAATCAGGTCCATAACCTGCTCGCGGCGTAATTGCGATTCCGGTTGCTTTTATTACTTTCGGAAAAAACAAAGCGAAAGATTCAGATGCTTCTTTTGAGGGACCTTTCCCTGCTTCTGTTCCCGATGAAACCCAAAACGTTTCGGGGTTGCCGTCAACAGCCAATTCCGGCGGAAAATTCTTTTGTGAAGACTGCGCGGTTGCTGTTGCGGTTTTATCGGGATCATTTTTTGTCTCGTCAATACTTTTCGTCCGCACGGCAACAACGGCAATATCTTGATAAAAGTTGTGATTGGTTTTTGGTTGTGGAAGAAGTAGTTCGGTTGGTGGTGCGTTTTGGTCGGCGGTATTGAATTTTGTTTCCGACCAGACGACAACTTTGGTTGCGTTTTCGGGTTTAACGTCGGGACCGCCGAGATTCCAACCGCTTTGGATATTCAGACTGACGGACATACCGAGTTTCGCGGCTTCATTGAGGGCGTGCTTGTACAACTCGCGCCATTCGGGTGAGCCGAACATTGCGCCTGCGGGAACATTATCATTCCCGTCTTGGCTCGCGCCGCCCGCGTCGCAAAGCAATGCCCCGCCGAAACCTTGTTTATACATTTCGGTCAAATCTTTCGTAATAGATTCCTTGTCAACATTCCCATTGAGCCACCACCAATACGCCCAAAGTTTCGCCGAATCCGGCGGCGTTCCGAACCCTGCCGCAAGCGAATCCACAGAATCACTCCGCAACTCTTGCCCCTTGACAACACCAACAACCGAACACATTCCCAACAACAGCAACAAAACAAACAATAGTCTTATTTTCATTTCTTTTCTCCCAAAGGTTTATGTAATTCCAGAAATCCCCAAAACGATTGCCTAACTGTAACTGTTCACACGATTGCTGTCAATAGTTGCGGCAGTAGGATTGCAAGTTTTCTTCCGCCCTGAAAGGGGTGGGCGATCCGCCCGCTGGGCGGTCGCGCCGGTTGAGTCTTAATTGACTCCAGAAAGGTTTGCCCGCCTTCAAATGTTGTTTTGATAACAAAATATTTATGAAAGGCAAAACTGATTGGAGTCAAGTAAGACTCAACCGGCGCGACCGCCCAGCGGGCGGATCACCCACCAACCGGTAGAGTCTTAATTGACTCCAGAAAAGTTTGCCCCCCTTCACATGTTGTTTCGATAACAAAATATTTATGAAAGGCAAAACTGATTGGAGTCAAGTAAGACTCCACCGGCGCGACCGCCCAGCGGGCGGATCACCCACCACGACCTTTTCGCATTTTTTTCTCTCGCTATTGACGAAAAGAAAATTCACTCTATGCTTTTTATTGCCAACACCGTTGGGAAGAAATATCACTAGGTGCTTTTTTGCGCCAACACCGTTGGGAAGAAATATCACTATATGCTTTTTTGCGCCAACGCTGTTGGGAAGAAATATCACTATATGCTTTTTTGCGCCAACACCGTTGGGAAGAAATATCACTAGATACTTTTTTGCGCCAACACTATTGGGAAGAAATATCACTATATGCTTTTTTGCGCCAACATCGTTGGGAAGAAATATCACTAGGTGCTTTTTTATGCCAACAACGTTGAGAAGAAATATCACAAATAGAATTACAAGTTTTTTTGCGTTTACAGAGTTACACTTGCTAACCTCATTTTCAACCTAATTTTCTGACAAAAACAACCTCAGTAGCAAAAAAGTAAAAAAACACCGACCTCATTACCTCATTAAAAAATTACCTTGTACAATAAGCAAAGAATGAGGTAATGAGGTTGATTTATTATTGTCTTATGGTTACTGAGGTTGTTTAGTCAGAAAAATTAGGTTGAAAATGAGGTTAGCAAGCATAGCTCCGTAGCCGTATAAAAAACTTACAATCCTATTGGAAATATCACTATGTCTTTACACTTTTCAAAACTTTTTTAACACCATACACAAAAAGATAAAATTTAAGGCTTTAGCATTTAGACCGTTGCCTAATGAGGCACATTACCGGTTTTTTGAGCGGGCAACACGAGAAATCAGTCAAGCAGGATACACCGTAATCTCCGCACTTGGGCAACTTGTCCCGGAATTGAACGACTGGTTTGCCAAAGAAACCGCTTGCGTCGAATGGTATCGCAAAAGCGCGTTGACCGCCGCGATTGCCGATGCCGATCGTTGCCTCGTTTACGCGTTTGTCGGATTCGCAGCCCAAGTCAACGGCGCACGTTATAACAAGATACTTCCAGAATCAACCGCCGCCGAACGCCTGTACATCATGTTGCGAAGTTACGGCAAAGTAATCAGCAAACCCTATTTACAAAAAATCGGCGCGGTGGAGGCAATACTCGTTCACCTCAACAGCGAACTCTTGCAGGACGTTCAGACGGTGAGACTGACGGAATGGATAACCGAAATCCAATTGGCGTTGGACAATTTCGTCAACTTAATGGAGCAACGCGAAGCACAGTCGCTCAAAAAACCACAACAAAGTTTTCTCGAAGTGCGGCGCGGAATTGAGGCGGTTTGGCATAGTATTGTTACGCGAGTTGATTCGGGAGCGGTATTGAACACTTCGCCTGAATT
>JAISBG010000199.1 GCA_031266315.1 Planctomycetaceae bacterium
CGGACAATCATAGATGCAACAATTATTTTAATGAGTTTTGTTACGAAATCATACTATTCAGGAGATCACCGCTATGAAACTATACGTTAAACAATTCGTTAGAAAAATTGATTTAAGTATATGGAATCGCCGTCAACAGTTTGAACTATTTTCCGGTTACGACAATCCGTATTGGAGTGTAACTGTCAACGTTGACTGTACTAAAATGTACCAACGGTCAAAGCAAAGCGGTTTTCCGTTTTACTTGGGCTATCACTATGCGTCGTTACACGCCGCCAATACGGTTGACACTTTCCGGCAACGTATCGAAAACGGCAAACCGGTTGAATACGATACGGTTCACCTGTCAACAACGATTGCAAGACAGGACGGAACATTCGGTTTCAGTTTCACAGAATTTTCGGACGATTTTGAAAAATTTGTTGCGGATGGAATTTCCGAATCGGAACGAGTTAAAAATTCAACCGAATTATTTTCGGGACATTCCGAAGCGGACGTAATTTATTATACCGTCCTGCGTGGTGTAACTTTTATGTCTGATTATCAGCCGTATCAAGCCGGAAGTAGTGTTCCGATTCTTGTGTTCGGTGAAACATTTATTGAAAACGGTATTTACAAAATACCGCACAGTATTCACGTGAATCATGCTCTGGTCGATGGGCAACATGTTTCACAGTATATTCAATCGTTTCAACAATTTTTGAACGATTGAGATTTTCCCCGTCACCCCTTATGGATATACTCAATTCTCACGGAAGTGCTCTCGGTTTTTACATTACAATTTTAACAATTACACCTTATAAGGAGAGTGCTATGTCCACACATCAGTACAAACAATTTTCCGACCTTTCGTCACTTCGCCGTTTCCATTTTGACCTGTTGTATCAATTTTTATTACCGTTCAAAGATTATTTGTGTTCTCAACATCATTTTCGTTGGACGGATGATTTGTTGCGATTTCCGTATCAGGATTTGGCGAATATCCTTGCGGAACCGGACGAAGAGTTACCGGAACTATTACACAACGGGATTTTCTTTATTGATGAACTTTCCACTCCGCAAGCGGCGGAATTTATTGTTCAGCAATTAAAGGACGAAGATCAGACCATTCCCTCATGGATCAATCAGTCAAACCTTGCTCTTTATTCGTGGCTCTTGAACCCCGGAATTTTACAGGCAATCCATCCGCAACTGGCGGCTTTACGTCCCAGACGATTTGAAAAAAGTTACAGTCTAAGATCGGCATTGCCAGACCTTTCCAAAGAACGAATCATCGCTTTGGAAGACGAATTGAACAATTGGTTCGATTCCTTGAACAAAGGGCGCGGTGTTCCGGCTATGCACTATCAACGTAACGGAATAATTTCTTTTTACTTGCGTCATGGTGAATTGTACAAACGTGATATTGCCCTGAAAAATAACGGTCAAACGAGACGTGTCGTTTACCGACACAGGAATGGAATGAGTATTTGGCGGCGTTCCGTAAAATGGTTGAAACGGATTTGCCGTTACAGTTTTAAAAGAAAACACCGGAATATTTACTTGCCAAACGCGGTTCATGGTTTTTTCGGTATGGAAATATGGAAACAATTGTTGCGGGTGATTTGCTTGGACCCGCTTTTGTTCAATTTCTGCTACAACATCCAAACGAAGAATTTCATGTTGAAAAGTTGTGGTTTTTCGTAATGAGAAATCCTACAAATTCGATACACACGGAACATTCCTTTGCCGGTGAAGGCATGGATTTACCCGATTCGTTATTGGGCGGAGCAGACTCTATTCTTGATGCCGAAGCCCAAAAATCGTATGAAAAACGGTTGCAGGAACTGGCTACAGAACGGCTTGAAGCAGAAAAGGATAAAAATCTGGGTGATCCGGTCATTCTGCTTCGTGACCGGATTCGTCGAGTCATTAATACCTTTATTGATCAGGTATCAAGTAATGATTCAATCGGTGGTCAGTATCTCAAAAACTCCATTCGACGAGGCGTCTTTATGAAGTACTCACCAAGCCAAGAAATCGGTTGGGTCTATCCCTAACAGGTTTTATAAACATTAGTAAAACACTCAGAATCAGGGCGTCTTTCGGGATGCCCTTTTTTTGCATTCCGATATTGTTGACTTTGTTCGCTGGGCGGATTTCCTGATGAAGATACTTGATTTCCAACGGAAGAAGAACATTACGAAAAAAAAATTATGCACATTATTTACAAGTTTTAACATTACACAAACAGAAAGGAGTTAAAAAAATGTCACCGTTAAAAATAAATATAACAGAAATATTTTCACGAATTAACTATCACACAACCCTTGCGGTCAAACGTCGTCTTATTCGTGCGCAGGAAGTCGATGACTTGCAACAGGACATTATTATTGCTCTGTTTATTCGTGCTAACGATTTCAATCCGAATCTTGCTGCATGGTCAACATTCATCAATGTTGTTATTGAATCGGAAATCAAACAATTTCGATTACGTAAACGTTGGCAGAAGAATCAGGAATTTGTTTCGGTTCACGAATTGGAGGACGACGAACATCCGCGTTTGTTATTTGGAACGATATTTGGATTGAAAGAAGCGGCAAAATAATGCGGTTCTGTATTACTTGTCAGGACTGGATTTTCGGTTAGAATTCCGCAATGCTTAACTCTCCGGTGAACCAATTTTTGTGCCGTAGATTTCCATTCCATCTGCATCGAAACGTTTGTAGTTCGGATAACGTTTTTGTAATTCACGAATGTTTTCCGGCAGAATGGGATAAATTT
>JAISBG010000227.1 GCA_031266315.1 Planctomycetaceae bacterium
AAAGCCATGATACATAAATCGTGGTTCGTAAACTAATTCGTTCAAACTATCGGAATCAGCTGTAGTTTGGCACAAAAACAAATCAGTCTGAAACATTGCGTCAATGTCAATATTAGCAAATTTCGTTGAATCAAAAAAAACAGGAGAATCAAAATTTAGTCTCTGAAATTTATCCGCAATCAATCTACGAAACGGAACATAATGTCGAAAATGTTCATTAATCGGTTTCATCTCAACAGTTCCGTCTTCGGCAATCCGTTCACCGTAACGAATTTGAACAATATCGCCGTTTTGCTGCCGTGATGCTTCATTCAATACAGTCGGAGGTTGCGGTCCTTTTATTCGTAACCGCATCCAACCAGCAAAATTTTGTCCGAAATCAATAACGTAAACATTCGGTTTCGGTTCTGTAATCGTAACAGGTTTAAGTTCCTGAGTGATGACAGTCGGCGGTAACGCTTCGGCAACAAGTTTTCCTTTTGGCGCGTCCACAACAACCGCGTTACAACCAACTTCGGACAACTCAAAACGTCCAACGGAAACTTCACCTTGCCGAATACAATCAAAAATAATCGGACTGTCAATCTGTTTCCATGTTTCATCGCTTACAATATAGTTTTTGTTACCGTCTTCAAATTCCAATTCTATTTGTGCCAAAAATCTTGGAAAGTCCCGCCAAGGAGCGTTGTCGAAATTCCAAACCGCAACACTTCGCACATCATACCAACCATGCCCCAGTAAAACAGTAACAGAATGAGGAAGTTCGTTTTTTGAAAATTGTTCCGTCAAATCATAAGTCGAATACATTACTCGTTTATCGTATCGTGTTTGAACCGGGTCAAGAACCTTATTCCCGATTTTTCCACCATCAAGATAGACTTCGTAAAAACCAAGTCCTGTAATATGAAGTGTTGCATGTTTGACTTTTTTGTTATTGAAATCGGAATCCAATTCTTTATAAAACGCCGGACTGATTGTTTCCCAGCGGCGTTCGATTTTTCCCCAAGGTTCGCAATCAACAGAACCAACTTCGGCGGAGGATCGCCATTTTTCGTTCCGAAAATCAACCTTACTATTCCAGCCTTCCGCCGGTTCGGAAGAAGATAACCATGTTGAATTTGTTACAACATCACTCAGTCGGAGAAGCAATCCGGTTGGTCCTTTACTTTTATTCAAAACTTCAACCCCGATAACATTTTCGCCTTTTTGAATATATTTCGTAACGTCAATAAAACGCGCCCATTTCCAATCATTGAAATGTCCCCAAGTTTGTGTTACGGATTTACCGTTGATAAAAACTTTATATTCATCGTCGGCAGTTATGGCAAGAATTTTTTCGTTCGTTTTTTCGTCCGGTGATTGAGAATTGAATACTGTACGGAAAAAACTCTTTCCCTGCGGAGCAACACTCAAATCAGTTGCATTGCCGCACCAAATCCATTTTGCCTCTCCGAAAGAATAATCCGGTCGGAATTTTTCATTCGCGGCAACCCATTGGGCTTTCCAATCTTCAGAACGCATCACGCCCATTATCCATGAAGCGGAAGGACTCCATGTGTTGTTTTGCGTGTTGTACCAAACATTAACTTTCCAGTAACAGCGTTGTGAAGTTTGTAACGGTTTTCCGGCGTACTCAATATTTAACGACTGATCCGATTCGATTTTACCAGAATCCCAAAGATCGCCTTTGTCTTCCGCCAATATTTCCGGCGACGACGCAACCAAAATCCGATACGATTTCTGAACAATATTTTTCAATGTTTTATTGGTTGCTTTCGATTTCCATGAAAGACGCGGTTTCGGCGTATCAATACCAACCGGATTCGTCATATACTCCACCGTCAAATCGTAAGGCTCCACCTGAGCATACACCGTCAACGGCGCAACAATAAATACACATAAAAATAACGGCAAAATAAAATTTTTCATCAGAGTTCAATAAAGTTAGAAGATGATAAATTGATAATAAAGAAAACCAATCCACCGTAAACGGTACGGTTAAAAATCTTTGATTTTTATTTTAGTAAGGGATATAATGAACAAGGGACACTGTGTTAATTATAAAATATAAATTTTGTGACTAACACAGTATAGAATCTCTTATTTTTTGTGTTCGTAAATTTACATTTTTGTTGCCTTAAATTCTGGTTCAGCGCGAATCGGCAACTTTTTTAGCGATTCGCAATCTGGCGCGGCGGCTATACAGTTTTTCTTCTCGAATTTTTGCCAGTTCCGGCGTATTGGACGGACGGGCAAGTGCGCTGGCTAATTGTTCTTCGGCTCTTGCAACATCAAGGTCTTTCGACGGCAACGCGTGCATGGAAAGCAGCGCAACAGTATTATCAAGGACTTCAACAAATCCGCCCTCAATATAATAACTTGTTACCTGATTATTGGTTTCCGTAATACGCATTTCACCGGCTCCAAGTCGGGCAACTAACGGCGTATGACCCGATAACACTCCGTATTCGCCGTCAATCAACGGCAAAACTAAAAACGTTGCACTAATGTCCAGAACCGTCTTTTCAGGAGTTACAATTAAACATCTCATGGTAATTAAAAATTGTAAATTGATTATTAAAAATTAACCTTTATCCATAACACAAGGATAAACAGAATACTTATCGGAAAGTAAAAAGCAATATTGTTGAAATATTGATATTGATTTATATGTTGTACGGAAATATATTAACGTAATCGATATACAAGGTAACAGCGTTCTTTTTCGCTATCGTAAA
>JAISBG010000250.1 GCA_031266315.1 Planctomycetaceae bacterium
TACTAAAATCCTAATGTTGCGGCTTCATTTTCGTGTAGGAGTCGTTGTCCTTCGAGGAGAATGATTACTTCTTCGCCGACTTTTCCCATGCCTTGAATATATCTGGCACTATCCGCTCCGGCGGTTTTGGGCGGCGGCGAAATTTGGTCATCGTCGATATTTCGGACTTCGTTGACCGTGTCAACCACCAGACCGACTTGCGAATTGCCGATATTGACAACAATAATGCAGGTTCGTTCATCATAATTTCGCGGTTCCATATTGAAACGCAATCGCATATCAAGAACCGGAATAACCTGACCGCGAAGATTGACGACTCCCTTCACGAAAATCGGCATGTCAGGAACTTCCGTAATCTTTTGCATTCCGACAATCTCCGTAACATAACGAATCTCAATACCGTAATCTTCTTTCCCAAGCCGAAACGTCAGATACATATTTTTCAACGTATCCTCATTTTCAAGCGACATCTGTTCGATAGATTCGTTCAATTTATTTAATTCGCTTGCGGAAACTCTATTTTGTGATGAAGGATTGGTTGACATAAAAACTCCTCAATTAATAATTGTTAATATTGGTTAAATCGGATTGGTTAGTTTATTTTGACTAATCGACGAATTGTTTTGACTGGTTAGACAAAACAGGAAATATATGGAACATTTGATATTACCGTGTAAGAAAAACATCGTAATTTTCTACATTATACAACATACGACCCGATTTAGCAAAAATCAAAAAAAGAAAATTCTTTCAATTTTTCCTCTCGACGTTGCTATAGGAAAATTGATATAATTCTTACTGACATTTTTAGAATTATATCTTTCTTTTCACACGATTCCAGTCAGTGAACCATGATTGAAAAAAAAATCCGAAAAAAAAAGAACGAATTAACCGGTTTAGAAAAAACCTCACCGGAATTCCATGCGGCTGATACGGTCGATTTACAACACCGATTAGGAGCCGTTGCGTTTGTTGAGCATATCTCCGAAGAACTCGAAGAAGATACTGATATTTTTTCGCTGGAAACACTTCGAAATGCGTTTGCCAACATTTCCGAAGAAAATCAAAACATTGAAAATGGGGAAGAACCCGAAAACGAAACGTTTTTTCCCGATGAACCCGATGAGCCTTTATCGGAAACGGAAACAGTTTCGGATTTGGAGGCGGAATCAGAACAAACCGTTGAATTAAGCCCCAAAACAATTCTTGAAGCAATGCTCTTTGTTGGTGATCGGGACAATCGCCCTTTGAGTGCTATTCGGGCTGCGGAAAAAATGAGAAATGTTTCACCGGAAGAAATCGACGATGTTGTTACTCTGTTGAACCAAGAGTATCAGCAACTCGGTTGTCCGTACACAATTCAGAAAGAGTCCGATGGTTACCGAATGATTCTGCGACCTGAATTTGACCCGATTCTCACAAAATTTTACGGCAAAATCCGCGAGGCAAAATTATCGCAACAAGTAATTGATACATTAGCGGTTGTGGCGTACCGTCAACCAATTTCGGCAGAAGAAGTTCAAAAGATCCGCCGCCAACCAAGTTCCGCGTTGCTGAATCAATTGGTGCGGCGCGGTCTGCTCGGTGTTGAACGCGAAATCCGCGACAAGAAAAAAATCATGCTTTACCGAACGACTGATCGATTTCTCGAACTTTTTCAACTCAATTCCATCGACGATTTGCCAATCTCCGAAGAAATCGACTTCCGATAATAATACTGTGTGAAGTAACTGTCTATTTAGTTTATGAGTTTCATCAACGTTTACTTTAACAGGTATTTCGTCCTGAAAGGACATTGCGTAACAACCCGCCGTAACGCGGCGGGATAGTCCAAACAGCACTTCGCCCTGAAGGGGCAGTGGATGCCAATTGCCAATAAATGAAACATGGCATCTGTCAATCAATTCAACCTCGTTTTCAATTTTCCATTGCCCTTACAGGGCGATGGTTTGTGTGTGACGTTCCCCACCGCGTTGCGGTGGGTTGTTACGCATTGCCCCTTGCGGGGCGAAGGATATTTTTGCCTTTTTTGCTACTGAGGTTGTTTTTGTTAGAAAAATTAGGTTGAAAATGAGGTTGTGAAAACTTAATTTCGATCACTCAAAAAATATCAAACATAATCCTAACGCAGTATAAAATTAAACGTCTGGAAATTCATAAACGAAATGGTTCGCATTTTTCAAAACGTTTCATGTGAGCAGTAATAATGTTATTGATAATTTTCGGAATATTTTTGTTCCACCGAGAGTTAGGGTCAATTTGGGCTTCCAAAATGGAACGATTTTCGTTAGCAAATTGACGGAATTGTTCAAATACCTTGCAGAAATTCCGAAATTGTCTCTCCGGTACTGACGGAGGAATAGAGGTACGGAAAAATTGTATGGTATATTTTCTGTCAACCGGCACGAAAAGGTTCGGAAGGAAAAAGTGCATTGTTTTAGAAAATGTAATAAACGGTGCATTAGTTTTGACAAGTTTGAGATTTTGGTAAAGAAACTCCATTGTTTCTTGTAACTGGTTGTTGATTTCTTTGAGTTTTTCGATACGGAGTCTCGCCAAAGACTGAATAACATCATTGTTTTTAAGCAACGATTCTTCGAATGTATCGAAATTACTCAATTCCGCACCGCGTCTGTCCATATTCCATGCAACAAGTGTGTCATAGACCAGTTTAACGAAACGAGATGTCCCCATTTCCTTTCTGGGAAACTGTAACACCTGATTGTAAAGTTCATTGATACGATCATTTGTTTTCTCTTTGCGGCTTTTTTTTTCAGTATCTTTCAACAAACTCGCAATCTTTTCCGGTCGGATATTTTGGATCAAATAGTTTCGTTCAATAATAATTGTCGGCATTAGTTTTTGTCCTTTCGTTTGGTGATGAAAAAGGTTGAAAAAAATTTATTTTTGGCAATCACTTTACGCCCACACCAACAAAAAGTCAATAACCCCAAATAAAGAATTATGCAAAAATAACGTTGCATTACATATACTGTGTTAAGGTTATATTCAGCACTTTTTGAATGATCGAATTTAAGTTTTCGCAACCTGTTTTTTATAACAAAAAATGACAAAATAATAACAGCAAGAACAGTAAAAAATATCCTAACCTCATTACCTCATTAAAAATTACCAATAAGGTAATGAGGTTGTCGCTAGATTACTTAACATAATAGGAACAATCCGGGCGAAGCTGATTCTACCGGATTAGGTATCCAATCCTTGAAAAGTTCGTTTTAAACGCGGAAAGATGTGGGCTATTTATCAAAAAGCCCGCTGGGCGGTTGCGCCGGTTGGTTTGCATTGACTCCAACACGGAAAGCAACACCATTTGCTATCGTTAATCTGGTTCACAGTCGGCTGTTGCCGACGCAACCTTTCAGCGAAAGGTCGCCCACCTACAAAAGGTTGCCCACTTGATGATTGCCGATGAAATATTACCAATTATTTGACGATTCCGGCATGAAACACCTAATCCGGTAGAATCAGGAAAACTTCTCTGAATAATTACTTTTTTTTGATAATTTTTTCAAAAAACTTTGAAGAAGAAAAAATTCCTCTTGATTTTCGGTTTTGATTCGTATAAAATTTGAATCTTACTCAACTGCGTTGTATTTTTTCGCTGTGCTGTGTTGCGGCGGATGAAACGTGGAAATTTCAAAAAACCTTGTACATAATGAACTTAACGATGAAAAAATTTGTTGAAACCGTTTCGAAAAACACTCTGAACAATTCGGTGGAAAGTCAAATGTTAAAATGGGCAAGTCAGGGGGGGGGGGCAGTATGTGAGGAAGAGTTAAGAACAAAGAGCGGAAAACATCTG
>JAISBG010000283.1 GCA_031266315.1 Planctomycetaceae bacterium
GGCAGAAGTTTAAGTAGTTCCTACCGCAGGTCAAAGACCTGCGGTTATCGAAATAAAGCCCTATCGGGCTATTCCGCTTTTCGGATCAATCAAGTAACGATTCATTACGTTGTGTGAACGATTACGAAGAATTTTTGCGAGAACATCATCTAAGTTGTCTATGTGTTCAAAACATGCATCAGAAACCACAATATCGTGGACACTCCTTTCGTATTCAATACCGCCAAGAGTTTTTTTAAATAGGCAATTTTATCTTCGGTAATGTTGATAATGCCGCGTTACGCAAAACTGTTTCTACTTCTTCTTGCGTTAATTGGCGTGCCGGAACACGAGTGGTGAATTGGTCTTCGGGACACATCGAACATTCCGGTATGAACTCTTTTGTGATATAATTCAAAATTTCCTGTTGGGTGTTTGCCAATGTCATTGGTTTGTGCTGTCGCAAAAATTGCCATTCCTTGCCGAGAACACCCTCTTTAACCGCATAGTAAGTATTGGCAACTAAACAGCAATAAAAGACATTACCTAAGTAAACAGCTACTTTACCGTAACATTTAGCGGCTATTTTTTCAGGATCATTATTCGCAGGATATGGAATTTCTTGTTCGTCTGTGCAAAAACTTTTAGACCACCATACGCGGCAGTTTTGTACGTCCAGCGGCATTCCAAGAGATTGTAAACGTTCAATATTCCTGTTCAGGACAACATCATTATTTAGATGTCGCGACACCCTGAAAGCAATCCTGCCGGCATCAAAGAGTTCTTTAATGTTGTCATCGGTCAATTTAGGCAACAGCATCCCATTCGTAATAAGTTGTATCAACGCATTCGGAAAACATCGCCGCATTGCCAGCACAACTTCCTGAAAATCCGGGTGCAAAAGCGGTTCCCCTCCGCCAACAGAAATAACTTCAGGATCAATCCGTTTGCTCCACTGGTCGTAGGAATCAATAAGTTCTTCTTTGGTCGGTATCGTCTTGCGAAATGGGCTGAAATGACAACATTGATTGCATCGCAAATTGCATTTATTCGAAATGTAGGTGTCGTAGTAAAAAATCTTGATTTTTTCATCGTTGGATATGCGTGACGGATTGTGTGTCCGCACATATTCTAACTCAAGAGAATGTGTCCAACTTGCTGCTACCTCCATCAACTCTTTGTTACTTCGTTTGTTACATTGCACAATTTTTTTAGGAGGAGAAGAGATGGTCAAACTGTTTGTATTATTGCACGGTACAAATATTGTATCCGAGCGGGTTACCAGCAGTATTTGATACCCTTGTTGTTCCAGATACCTTGAAGATTCGCTATCCGGGCGTGTTTCTATGGCAATCAAGCCGAAGCGGTATTTGCTGAAGTCAATAGACTGCAACACAGGCAATTCGTGTCCTTCGGTGTCAATGGACAGAAAGTCGATGTTTGATACATCGGGGAAATCTCTCATAATATCGTCGAATGTATTCGTTTGAACAGTAAAACGTTGCACGCCGGAAAATTTATGATGGTATTCACTTATCCACTTTTTTGCCGTAGCGACATGTTCCGGTGTCATTGTTTCTGCTAATCCGCTCCAATAGGTACTGTCGGGAAATGAAATAAACTCCGCCGTTCCCGTCTTATTGGACACAGCACAGTTGCGTAAAGCACATCGGCGGTTACGCTGTAACGCTTGAAATTCGGACGGTTGCGGCTCGACACAAATACCCTTCCAGCCGAGTTGTTCCGCCCAAAAAGTTGTACTGCCGTCGACACCATTGTGTGCCCCAATATCAACGAAAAAGCCGAATGTTTTTCCATTGAAAAACAGATAAGCGATAATATCTTGTGCCGTATCCGCATTAAACCGTAATTGTTTGGCTTTTGCCTGACAAAGCAAATTATTACATTGAACGGTAGTGAGTGGATAAACGTCAATAAAGTCATTCAAAATTTCTTTAACTTCTAGTTTCCAACTGAATGTTTGTATTAGATTTGCGATTGTTTTGTGTACGGCTTTGACTGGCACCGCTGCTCCAACCACCTTTCGTAAATTGTCCAGCGAACGCTGGTAAATATCGTCGGCAACACCTGCAAGATGTTCCTGTAATTTCGAGTAAGATTTCCGCGGCAACTCAATCGCACGCCGCATAGCTGCCGTTAAATCGTTATTTGTTTCGTAAATAATGGAGTTTTCGTTTGTCAAATGATGCGGCAACGCAAATTTGTTGGCAATTATCGCCGGTTTGCGAAAGCCGTAAATCAACAGAAAACTTCCGCTGGTGCCTTCAGTAATATATCGGTTGTGTTCCGGTTTGTCCAGATCAAGCAGCGGCAGAAAATAATCCGCATCTTCCAATTTTTGATACATCTCAGGGTACGAAATCTTTCCGGTGAAATTAAAATATTGCCGAATGGATTGCGGTATCTGCAATTCTTCAAAGCCCTCGCCGATTGCTGTTACAGTGAACTGTTGTCGCTGTTTTGCAAGTTGTTCTACAGCGGAAAACAAAAGCGACAAATTACGGCGGTTCGGTTGGACAGTACCGATAACGAAAAATTTCGCAACATCATTTTTCGGAGTGATGTTCACTTTACCGAAATAATGCGGTATGACAATTGCCCCCTCAAGAAAATCGGCAAGCATTATCAAACGGTTGGAACGCAATGATTCGGAATCGTTGTATTCTTTGTGATGGGAGACGAACACCGTTTTATCAAGAGGAAGATTCGGAAAACGTTCACTCACCGTACACCAAACTTTACATTGCGACCGTTCCCAAT
>JAISBG010000288.1 GCA_031266315.1 Planctomycetaceae bacterium
CGACGTTTCAGCGAAACGTCGCCTACCTCCATGCGGGACTTGAACTATAAAATTTATTTTTATTACAATTTTGTTCTGAGTCCCAATTCCGGTTGCCATCGTTTCCGTATTTCATCGCCAACCGTACTGCGCCACGTTAATTCGGTTAATGTATTGATTCCGGCGTATAACCGGAAAAATTCGTTCATCACTTCCGCAAACAAATACGCACTGTTTCCGGTAAAACAAGTCTCGTCCAATGTCAGTTCAATTCCAAGTCCGCGAACAAAACCGCGCCACGGAACATGACCCATTCGCCGGACAACCGGTTCCGTCCGCATATTCCGTAACCCCGACAATAATCGTTGCGCCGTACTGTTTTCACGAGGAATGTAAAGCCGAAGTATTTCCCGTAACACCGCTGCTCCGTCTTCTCCTTCCAGCGAGAGGTAATTGAGTGAAAGGTGTGAAATCAACATCCAAAGCGATTCGCCGTCCATTGGCGGTATTTGTGTTTCAGTCGGTTTGGTCAACAGGGAAATCGTCCGGCACGGTATTTCAACGTCACTTTGTAACACTGTTCCCGCTTGCGCTTCGGAAGCAAAAAACCGGTTTGTACAAAGTGTTCGGGCAAAAACTGTCCGCGATTGTATCCGGCTCGTTTTGAATTTCGAATCAACAAGCCGAAGCCAAACATCTGTTCCAGAAATTCCCGCCGCCGACGGTGTCCGTTCCATGATCCAATACGATTCTGATTGGTTCGTCAAATTTTCCGACTCGGAAAATTCCGTAGAAAAAAATGGTTTCACCGATAAAGTGTTACCATGTTCAGGATCAATCATGGTGACCGTTTTAATGGAATGTATTTCCGTACTCTTATATCGTTTTGCATCCGGTAAAAGCCGATATTCACTTTGTGTATCGTCCCAATGAATCGGTTCCGATATTTTTTCAAACAGATTGACAACCGGCGTTACGTAAAGCCGGAACATTTCCGGTGAGACATTCAATTCGCGCGGTTCTATTTCCAACGGAATCAATATATCCAATTGCCGTAACGGTGCATCTTTGGTGAGTGCCGCAAGATGTTTTTTCAAGTCAATTGCCAATTCCAGAAACAAGAATCGTTCCGGGAACGAAAAATATTCCTGAAGCAATTGGTAGGAAGGCATCGCAAAATGGGACTTCGGCAAAACCAATTCTTCGGCGGTTATTCCTGCCGGTCGAATTGCTTCTTTGCCAAGTAAAACCGGTTCTGCTTTTTCTTGTGCCGAATCGGGATTGAAAAGTCCGACATCCAACCGATGCAAGAGTAATTTTTCGTACAACGCAAATGTTTCAAACCGGTTGCCGTTCAGAAATATTCGTAAATTTTGGATGTTACATTTTTCAAGCGGAACCGTTTCGGAAACAAGCCGCAAACGTAACACGGAAGCGGCTTGATGTGCGGCTCCGGTAAAACCGTAACGTTCGGCAGGCTCAACATTAACATGAGTGATATGAACCGGATAAAGTGTTATAGACCACGCGGTTCGCCATTTCAGTGTTACCGTATCACTTCCCGACGTTTCGAGCGAGGAACATTCAAGAGGTGTTTCCGGAGAAATCGTAACACCCTCTGCCAACTCAGGACGTTGAACATTGGGGTGAAATTGCGCCATGCTAAGCGAGGGAACCGGAGCCGTAAAGTTCGGATAAATGGCACCGAGCAAGGTTGCCGAAAGTTCTGGAATTCGTGCGTGAATCGAATGTCGGATTCGACCGGTCAACCAAGCAAACGATTCAATCAGCCGTTCAGTGAACGGGTCGGGAACAATATCCGTACCCAATTCAAGCCGACCGGCAATTCCGGGATGTTGCCGCGCAAACTCGACCCCCGATTTGCGGAGATACGATAATTCGCTCTGGTAATATTCACGGAGTTGCTGTTCCTTGTCCTGACCAATCATAAACTAATCACGGTGTTTCCGCATGAAAATATCCTTCGTCGTCACGCAGTAAATCAAATGTTACAAAATCCACTTCGTCCTTGCCGTGAAGTTCCGCTTCGATCACAATACCGTAGCGGAAAATTTTTGACGCAATATTTCGTCCGGTTGCATCCGTCCGGTTTCGGAATCCGAAAAACGGATTCACCGAATAATTCTGTTTCGTTCCCGCCCGATCACGAAGAATATAAGCCGGTTCGGATTGGGAAAGGTCAACGTAACGAATATTTAAACTCTTCAATCGCGGTTCAAACACTTCAAGTGTTCGAGTCATTTCATCAATGATTTTGGCAACGTCTGCTGATGTCGGCGTTACACTTTCGGTAATATCAGGAAAACCATAATCCAAAACGGAAAGACTGGAATCTTCCGTTTTGGCGGAACTTCGCCGTGTATTGAGTAACCACAGTAAATCACGTAAAACCGATTGACTATAATCGTAACGCTCATTTTCCGGTAGGTCAATCAAACTGTCTAAAAGCGGTAACGGCATTATTTATTCCTTAATATTCCTTATGTCAGTTTTCCTGACGATAAATCGTAACTTGACGCAGCCGATCCGGCACTGCCGCCTTCGTCTTTTTGTTTCTTGTAGTTGAATTCAATTTTCGAATAATTCATCGAAAAAGTTTCTCCGGGTAAATCGCCGCCGCCGGAAATATTGTAATTGGAAATTACAACATTACTCAACTTAATTGTCATGTAATCAATCATGGCATTTGTATCATCGCTTCGGCAAAGCGTTAGAGCAACCTCTTTAATTGTTTTACCTGCCCAAAGCGTCTGGCAAATGGACGGCGACGAAATATCGTAACGTTTTGAAAACGAAATGTCTCCGCAATGCGGTCTTGCGACGGTTCCGCCGCCTTCCGAACTTCGTAACGCCGAAGTCGGTTGCGAAAAACCAAGAGAAAATGAATAAATCTCAATTTGATCTTTATATTTCTCAATCGTACATTCGCCTTTAATTCCGTCAATTTTCAAAAACATACTTTGCATAGATTATTTCTCCTGAATATTTTAGTAAATAGTAAATGGTAAGTAGTAAGTGGTGTATTGAAATTTTATGCAACAATTAAGTTGCGGAAGTTAAAATTTTGTATCTTAAACAGCCGGCGGCGGAAGTTCTGCCACAAGCCGGATACTAACGGTTAGTTCTTCCAGTTGAAAATGCGGACGCAAAAACACAACCGCTTTATACGCACCGGGTTTGCCGGGAATATCTGTTACGTCAATCCGTGCTTCGCGAAGCGGATATTTTGCTTTCACTTCCTGCGGAGCATCATCGGAAAGCAGAACATAATTGGAAATCCAATTGTTCAGATAAGTTGAAACATTTTCTGCCGTTTGGAAACTTCCGACCTTATCACGCATAATCGCCTTAATATAATGGGCAAAACGTGAAGCGTTCAGAAGATACGGCAAAATAGCAGAAAGTCGGGCATTGGCGTTAGCACTGTCGAGGTTGTAAACCGGCGGTTTGTTGACCGTTTGACCGCCAAAAAAAGCGGCGTAATCCGTTCCTTTACAATAAACGAGCGGCAGAAAACCAAGTTTCGATAATTCATTTTCACGGCGGTCGGTAATTGCAATTTCCGTCGGACACTTGACCACTGTTTCGCCGTCGTCCGTCTTGAACGTATGAGTTGCCAGACCGCGAACATCGCCGCCGCCTTCAAGACCGCGAATCGCCGCTGTCCAATGGTGTTTCGCAAATGCGGCGGTAATTCGTTCCGCAAGAGCCCAATTCGCACCGCCCCAAAGATATTTGTGATGAAATTTACCGTCAACATCTTCCTGAAAATCAAACTCCGCTACCGGACTGGTTAACGGTCCATAAGGAAGACGCATCAAAATATGCGGCAGACAAAGCGTAATGTAACGGGATTCCTCACTTTCACGGAACGAACGCCATTTGATCAATTCGGAACTTTCGAACAATTTTGTCAGGTCGCGGGGATTGGCAAGTTCGGTGAAACTTTCCATGTCGAACAATTTCGATGAAGACGCAAGAAGTGTCGGAGCATGAGCCGCGGCGGCAACTTCGGCAACTTTTTTCATCAACGTCATGTCACGCGGATGCCGACCAAACTCGAAATCACAGAGCAAACAACTGTACGGCGCACCGCCGAATGTTCCATATTCTTCTTCGTAAACTTTCTTGAAGAGTTGGCTTTGGTCAAATTCAACCGCTTTTTCCAAATCCGCCTGAAGTTCGTCACGGGAAACATTGAATAACCGTAACTTCAAAAACTCGCCGGTTTCCGTTTGCATAATGAGATAAGACAATCCGCGCCATGAACCTTCAAGACGCTGAAAATCCGACGCGTGGAGAATCTCATTCAGTTGCGAAGACAACGCCGTATCAATTTCTTTGATCCGTTGCATAATTAGGGCAATAAGATCAATCAAAGCGTTGGAATCGTCGGGTATTTTGATTTTGTTATCGGTAACCTGAGCCGACCATTCGGCGAGCATTTTTTTGGCATAAGGAATTTGAGAAGGGTCTTTGACCATTTTGGCTTTGAGCAGAATACCTTGAAGAAATTCCGAATCTTCCGTCGTTGCGGCAACTTCTTTACCTTCTTCAACAGGTTCCAGCAAGGCTTTGGTTTCCTCATAAAGTTGTTTCACTTTTTCCGGGTCTTTCAGAATTGCTTGGAGTTCGGCATCCAAAATGTCGTTACCGTCAATCTTTCCGGTCAAATCAATCAAACGCTGCCGTGATTCGAAAAGTCCCTGAAGTGCCGGAACTTGTTTCACAATAGCGATGGGCGAAAAATCGTCCATTGACTTAAAATCAAGCGATACACTAAATAATGGTGTTGCGTCGGCGGGTTCTGCTGTTTCGGCAGTTTCTGCTGTCGGGGTATCAAGAGTTTTAGAAACACGTAAATCAAGATGCGGCTGACATGCTTTCAGTACGTCATTTAAATTGTCCCGATCAATGTTTACAAATTTACGTTCTTTTAACGGCGGTAAGTCCGTAACTCGTTTTCCGGTAAAGTCACCGATAATTCCCAGAACGAATGGGAGTTGTTTCATAACAATGGCACCGCCGATTTCGACATCGTAAGTAATTTGGACGCGAGGCGGGCGAACGCGACTTATTTTGTACTGAATACTGTCAACCATTTGGAGTCTCCTTTTTACTTAGTTTTAATATTTTTAACAAATTCATTTTTCAACAAACTTGTCTTATTTTGTGTATTTTACCTAATTATTTTAATCCTGTCAATTAAATCATATTAATTTTTTCAAAGAAAATGAAACTTCAGGGTTACTGATATGCCGAAAATTTTTAACAAGTTACTAATTTTTAAGAATTTAAGTACAATGAGTGCTGCAACAAAAAAATTTTTTTTCTCAATGAAATTTTCAATTATTGTTGGGATATTGTGTTTTTTCTGCGGAGGATGTGCCATACAATCGTTTCTGAAACTGCCGTCAGCGAATGAATTACGTACAGACATGACCAGAAAAATACAGATTAACATCTTATTAACGCAGGAAACAAATATCCAAACTGCTATTGCGGTTGATTTTCTGACGGTTCACGACAAAGAACTGGCAAAATTACTGATGGCAACCAGTGCCAAACAATGGTTTGCGATGAAAAATCAAATTAAGAACGATTTTGCCTCTGGAACGATATTGGACATTGAGGAACGGGAATACGCGGCTGGTTCGGTGGCTCCCGCAGTAAAACTCCCATGGCGCAACCGTAACACCGTCCTTTTTATTTTTGCCGATTACCAAGTTCCCGGTCTCCATCGTTACCGATCAAAAAAACGAGAAGAACTCCAACTAACCTTCAACGAAAAAGAATTCTCCGTAAAACCTAAAAACGAAACTCAAAATCAGTAA
>JAISBG010000286.1 GCA_031266315.1 Planctomycetaceae bacterium
TTCCCATCATTGTTTCAGTAAGATTGATCAAGTACCCCGGCAATCCAACCGCAATAAGCGAAAAAAGTGAAATTGCTCCAATATTGATTAAAATTGAAATGATCAGAAGACTTCCCTGATTAAGAATTTCACTGGAAACAAAAACAAGAAATGTAAATGCACCATACCGAGTCAGTTTGAAAAGAATCTCCCGCCGAAAATACGAAGGATTCAGAAGAAAATCGGGAAACGCAATATAAACAAGTTTCAGGAGAACCGCTATATTGATAATCGCGATAATCAGATTGGCACAGGCTAAAACAATCAAACGTCCGCCAAAGAAAAGAACTAAAAACGTAACCAACGCTCCGAAAATACGAAAAATGATAAACTGACCGCCCGTCAATTCCTGACGCATCGTTCCATTCACAATCCCGATAAAAATATTTGCCGGAAAATTGATACAAAAAGAAAATCCGTTAATAACAATTACAATTACTATCAGCAACCGGTCGTCCATCAGGTTCAGATAATAAATTGTAAAAGCCGTGATGAGAAGTCCCAAAAATCCGATACAGCCTAATATTAGAAAAGCAAAAAAGGCAGTGTTCGATAAAATGATACATTCTTCCTTATTTTTTTGGGCGTAAGCAACCGTAAAAAACCGCGAAACCGCTGCGGATATTCCCAAATCCGCCAAAGAAAACGCTCCCACTAAACCTGCAACAATAACATTGATGCCGTATTCCCGTTCACCTAACGTTCTCAAAATATAAGGAGCCAAAACAAAACCAAGTATAACGACAATACTAAAATTCAGAACATATAAACCGGCTCCTTTCAAAAGATTTTTGAGATGCTGATGGCTGTCCATGAATAACTCCTAAAATGGAAATAACTAAAAACGTAACTATACTGCGTTAAGGTTTTGTTCAATACTTTTTGAAGGATCGAAATTAAGTTTTCACAACCTCATTTTTAACCTAATTTTCTTAACAAAAACAACCTCAGTAGCAAAAAAACAAAAAACGCCCGACCTCATTACCTCATTAAAAATTATCTTAGTAACTCATGTTACGCAGGGGCTAAATATTAGTTTTTCCTTCGCCCCTTTAGGGGCAACGCATAACAACCCACCGCAACGCGGTGGGTAACAGTTCCCCCAGCAATCGCCCTGTAAGGGCAGTGCAAAGCGGATTGGCATTGCCCTTTCAGGGCGAAATTTACGGGTGTGCTTTAACCCACCGCGTTGCGGTGGGTTGTTACGCATTGCCCTTGCAGGGCGAAATACTTGTTAAAGTATTTTAACTAACTGTCTATTGACCCATAAACGAAATAGATTGTTACAAATGTAGTTCCCGGACTATTTCGTTACGCAGACGGAAAGGATCAGTTTTTCGCCGTCAATTGAGTGGGTGATTGTTTCCGTGTCGGGAATGATGTTTTTTTTCAGATCAACAGCAAGCGTTTCACCTTTAATGTACTCAAATTGTTGCTGAAGTGCATTGGCTAATACGTCGGAAGAAGTTTCGATACCAATCAGAATCCGGTCTGTGTAATTTAAATTCAACTCCTTGCGGCGGTCTTGAATTAAACGAACAATTTCACGCGCTCTGCCTTCGGCTAAGAGTTCTTCCGTCAACTCCGTCGAAAGCACAACAACACAAGACTCACCCTGAGCGGCAACCCAACCTGATTTTGCCTGAAGCCGGATTTGAATTTCTTCCGCAGTCAGTTCAACATTGCCGTCCGACAATTTCAGTACGATTTTCTTGTTCTTGTCCATTTCGGCAAGCAATGCCGCTCCGTCCGCTTTGCCCAAAAGTTCTTTAACTTCCGGTAATTGTTTGCCGAGTTTTTTTCCTAACTTTTTGAAATCAGGCAACACCGAAAATGAAACATAATCGTTGAATTCATCTTTGTCTTCAATTACTTTCATGCCCTTGATGTTCAACTCGTCCTGAATTACCCGAACATTGTCAATCACATCGGAATCCCAGAAAGTTTTTGCAACAGCATCACCGGAAAACAGAACTTTCATGCCGGAAAGCGGTTGCCGAACTTTCAAATGTCCGTTTGAACGCGCGGCACGCCCCAATGAAACAATTTCACGCATCAACCGAATTTCATTCAACATTTTTTCGTTGATCAGATTTTCGTCCGCTTTCGGATAATCAGCAAGATGAACACTTTCCAAACCGACATTCGCTGTTCCATTGTTTTTCGTATCAACAAGATGTTGCCAGAAATTTTCGGCAAGAAACGGTGTGAACGGAGCAATCAATTTCGTAACAATTGTCAGACATTCATACAACGTCCAATAAGCGTCATATTTCGACATGATTTTTTTCGGATCATCTTCGGTTGCGGAACTCCAGAACCGGTCGCGGTTTCTGCGGACATACCAATTGGAAAGCGCATCAACAAACGCAATCAATTCTCCACATGCGGTAAAATGATCGAATCTGTCCATTGCTTCGCAAACGGATTTAATGGTCTTATTCAATTCGCCGAGAATCCAGTAATCGAGTTGCGGACGTGCTTTAATGGAACGATAAGGCTTCTCGGATTTTTTCGCCGACGCCAGACAAAACGGATTCATTTGACCGTCATCATCACGCAATACATCAGGATGAACCAGTTTTAACGGTTCAAATCCGTCGATTTTACTATAGACTTCGTAAAACGAAACAATATTTTGTAATCGTAAAATAAATTCCGGCAAACTGTCCTTAATTGCCGACTCGTTGTAACGAATTGCCGTCCAGGGTGTTTGGTTGGCATAAAAATACCAGCGAAGGGCATCGGCTCCGTATTTGTCAAAAATTTCGGCGGGTTCGCGATAATTTCGTTTGCTTTTTGACATTTTCTGACCGTCTTCGCCCAACATCAAACCGAGAACAATACAATTTTTGAACGGATGCGGCAATGCCAGAGGCAACACTTTACCGGTTGATTCTTCGATACCGCCGAATGGAGCGGTGGAACCGTCGAATACCATTGTGCTGATTGCCAGTTGACTGTAAAACCAGCCGCGTGTCTGGTCAATCGCTTCACTGATAAAGTCGGCGGGAAAATGTTTCCGAAATTGGGTGATACTGTTGTGTTGATACGGAAATCCCCATTGGGCAAACGGCATTGCGCCGGAATCAAACCAACAATCAATCACTTCAGAAACACGACGCATCCGTTTACCCGGCGCAAACGGTGAATCGTAAGTAATCGCGTCAATATAGGGTTTATGGACGATTAAATCATCATTTAACGCCGGATTGTTTTTTTTCGCCTCCGCCCAAACTTCGGTTCCCTGAAGACCTTTTTTGTGCAATAATTCGGCATAAGAACCGATTGCCTCCGCTTGACCGGTTTCTTCACAAACCCAAATCGGTAACGGCGTTCCCCAAAACCGTTCACGAGACAACGCCCAATCGACATTCGATTCTAAAAAATTGCCGAACCGTCCGTTTTTGATGTGTTCGGGATACCAGTGAATCGCCTGATTATTGTCAAGCATTGCGTTTTTGAACTGCGTCGTTTTCACAAACCAACTCTTTCGCGGATACTGAATCAACGGGTCTTCCTCGCTGCGCCAGCAAAACGGATAATCGTGCAGATATTGTTCCTGATGAAACAATAAATGTTTTGAACGAATATCTTTGATGATTTCCTTATCCGCCCCTTTAACCCATTCTCCGGCGTAAGGACCGGCAAGATCGGTGAATGTTCCGTCCGGCGCAACACAACAAAGCAGTTCGGGACCTTCACCTTCAACAAATTTCGCCTTTTCAGACTGTAACACGTCGAAATCAACTTCGCCAAACGCCGGAGCCTGATGTACCAGACCGGTTCCGGTTTCCAGCGTTACGAAATCAGCGGCGACAATACGCCAAGCAATTGTTTGTTGACCGCCGGTTTTAAGCGTACCGACGGACTTACCGGATTGGTCATAATAAAACGGAAACGGCGGAATATATCTCAAACCGACCAAATCCTTTCCTGAATATGTTTCAAGAATTTGCGCTGTCCGTTTGGTTTTGGCGGTAATTGTTTCAAGAAGGTCTTTTGCCAACACACTGAGCCGGTCATCAATTGTTCCTTCTTCATCTGTCCAACGCACAACAACATAGTCGAAATCGGGATGGACGGCGGCGAACTGGTTGCACGGCAATGTCCAAGGTGTTGTTGTCCAGACGAGCAAATCAACAACTCCGGTGAAATCAAATTCCGAATGAACCGCAATCGCAAGGTCTTCGTTAAACATTGTCCAACCGTTGCCGGGCAACGCATCGACCAATGGAAAACGTACAAAAACACTAGGATCGGCAACTTCCCGATAACCTTGTCCGACTTCACCGGAAGACAACGCCGTTCCGCCTTGCGCCCACCACCAGACGATTTTGTAACCTTGATACAATAATCCTCGTTCGTAAAGTGTTTTGAGCGACCACCAAACGGATTCGACGTAACTTTTATGATAAGTTACATAAGCCTCGTCGAGATTAACCCAAAAACCGAGCCGTTCGGTAAGTTCTTCCCATTGTTTCATATACCGGAAAACACTTTCCTGACAACGGTGAATAAATGGTTCGATTCCGTATTGTTCGATTTCTTCTTTCGAGTGGATTCCGAGTTCTTTGCAAACTTCCACCTCAACCGGTAACCCATGTGTATCCCAACCGCCTTTTCGTTCACAAAGAAATCCCCGCATTGTTTTATAACGCGGATAGAGGTCTTTGATAGCGCGTGTGAGACAATGTCCCGGATGAGGCAAACCGTTAGCGGTTGGCGGACCTTCGTAAAAAACAAATCGTTTGGAATCGCGGCGGCTTTTGAGTGATTTTTCATAAATCTGCCGTTCTTTCCAAAACTTTAAGATAACGAGTTCCTGTTCAGACAAAGACAACGTTTCATGGGATTCTGGCGAAACACTCATAAAATCAAAAGGAATAGGAAAATAAGTAGAAAAATAATGATGATACAAACAACACAAAAAACAACTTTTTAATTATATCAAATGTTTATTTTCTGACCAGCCCTGTTGAGTAATGCTCAGTAGGATTGCAAGTTTTCCTCCGCCCTGCAAGGACAGTGGATGCCAAGTGCCAATAAATGAAACATTTCATCGATCAATCAATCTCGTTTTCAATTTTCCATTGCCCTTACAGGGCGATAGTTTGTGTGTGTCGTTCCCCACCGCGTTGCGGTGGGTTGTTATGCAATGCCCCTAAAGAGGCGGAGGAAAAATTTGCAATCCTATTGCCCTTTGCGTAACATGATGTCGTAAAAACAAAATGCGTGTATAAATTATTGTATTCAATTTTCATTCATTTAATGAGGTAATGAGGTTGTTTTTGGGAGACATCGGGGCTACTGAGGTTGTTTTGTTTGGAAAATTAGGTTGTGAAAACTTGATTTCAATCCTTTGAAAAATACCGAATAGAACACTAACACAGTATAATATTTAATAATGTTCGAGTTGTCCGACGATTTCAAAGGCGATTACGTTTTCAACAACAACGCTTGCGGCTGGAACAGCACACACATCGCTGCGTTCATAAATAGTCGGCATTGGTTGTTTTGAGTTTAAGTCTATTGAATCAAGCGGTTTTTTCAGTGTCGGGATTGGTTTCATTGCCGCCCGTACAATAATCGGTTGACCGTTGGACATTCCGCCTTCAATTCCGCCGGCGTTGTTTGTTTTTCGTACAAAACCTTGACTCGGTGTTTGTTGTTCTGCAGCGTCGTAAGCAATCGGGTCGTGCATCGCCGACCCAAGAGTTCGTGCCGATTCAAAACCAAGACCAATTTCAACACCTTTCATTGCCTGAATCGACATCACGGCTTGAGCGAGTTTGCCGTCGAGTTTGGCGTCCCACTGCATACACGAACCAAGACCAATCGGAACACCAAACACCCGAACTTCGATAACACCGCCTACTGTGTCGCCGACATTTCCGATTTCGTCAATCCGCCATTTCAACACCGTGTCATGTTCTGGATAAACCGTATAAAATTCGCTGGAATCGCGGCGTTGTAACAATTCATCAGGAGTCATATTTTCAGGCGGTGTCGGCAAGGACAACGAACCAATACTCCGAACAAAACCAGCAACAATAATTCCCCGTTTTTCAAGTAACTGTTTCGCTAAGGCTCCGGCTGCAACACGTCCAGCCGTTTCTCTGGCACTGGCGCGTTCCAAAATCGGACGAATCGGCAAACCATATTTGATAGAACCCGCCAAATCAGCGTGACCGGGACGCGGTTGTGTAATTTCCGGTGCAGTGTCGATACGGCAATCACGGTTTCTGATCCAAAGTGTAATAGGTGCTCCGGTTGATTTTCCTTGCCAAATACCGGTCAGGATTTCAACAGTATCCGTTTCGATTTTTTGCCGTCCGCCGCGTCCGTAACCGCCTTGACGACGACGTAATTCCGCATCAATTTTCGACTTATCAATTTCCAAACCGGCAGGAAAATTTTCGACAAGAGCCAAAATTCCCTGACCATGCGATTCTCCGGCTGTTTTGTAATACATCGTTTTATTCATAAATTCGTAATTATTCAGCGGAATTTTTTGTAAAGGTTGGCAAATACAAGGTAGGCGACCTTTCGCTGAAAGGTCGCGTTGGCGTTAGCCGACTTTGCCCCTGTTTCCGGTTGGCAATTGGATTCCGAAACAGTCGGCAATAACAAATTGCCGTCGTTAATCTGATTCACTGTCGGCTAAAGCCGACGTAACCTTTCAGCGAAAGGTTACCCACCTCTTGTAAGGTTACCCACTTCTTGTAAAAGGTTGCACCTTATGAAAATTTCACTGAAATATTACATAAATTCACACAATTATTTCAAATATTTCAGAGTCCTTTTTGAATAATACTCAATTTTTCAAAATCAATCCAGAGCGATTTTCATAAAATCATCTTTCCGTTTTAGGAAAGATTGTCAAAATAGATAAATTGGGAATAATAAAAAGAGCAAAATTGTATTTAGTCTCAAAACACTATTCTAAAATTGCCGTAATACAACGTTAAGATTGACGATTGCGCAAGTTTTCAGGGGGCTTGAACGAGCCTATATTTTTGCTATATTTCAAACTTAATGAAATTGACGATAATAATAAAGACGATAATAATAGAGACTCTGATGATAAAAATGTTTAGTTTGTTCCTTTAACTTAATTCAACTATTTCCAACCAATACTTCCAACCAACCAGCCAATGAAAAAGAATCATTTTCAGAATTACTTTCAAGATTACACCAATTACGTAGCGGAAAAACTCAACGCAACCGTCGTAACACTTTACGATGGAAAAGAGATTGGTCAGGATGCCGGTATTGCGGAATGGGTTTACCAATCGAAGGCGGTTCGTGACGAAAAAGACGGGATTCTATGGTTTGTCGGGAACGGAGCAAGCGCAACAATTTCCGAACACATGGCGTTGGACGCAATGAAAGCGGGACGATTTAAAACCGGTTCTTGCAGTGAAACATCTTATTTAACGGCAATTTGTAACGATGTTTCTTCTGAAGACCTATTCAGTTTCAAATTAGACCGGCATTTTACCGCCAACGATATGTTGATTACAACAAGCAGCAGCGGTAATTCTCCCAATGTTGTCAACGCGATTGAAACATGCCGGAAAAAAAACGGCTATATCGTAACACTTTCCGCGATGAAACCGGATAACAAAAGCCGGAAACTCGGTGATTTGAATTTTTATGTTCCGGCGGAAACTTACGGAACGGCGGAAGTTTGTCACGGCGATTTAATGCACTGTTGGCTTGATGCATTCCTCGATGAATATGAAGGCGGACGACGATAAATATTTTTCATGGTTTTTGGACTTTACTATTTTAATAAGATTGGCTAAAATTACAAAGTATGTTTTTTATCGTACAATTTTTTATGTAAAAAATAACCCATCGAAGTTTTTTGGAAAATATTCTCAAAAAATGTTTTGACCAATATTTCGGAACAGTTAAACCGAATTACCAACAAGTTCCTCAAAAAATACTTTTTCATTTGATGAATTTGATAATTTGATAAAAAGTTCTTCCAAATCACCCCGATACCTTACCAATTAAAGGGTAATCGTATGTTTACACATTTTAGTTTACAAACGAAAATATTCTTTCTCGTTTCGAGTGTTGTTATTGTGTCGTTTGTTGTTCTCACAATTATCGTTTCGAATAAAACTTTCGAAATGGCAGAAAATGACGCGTTTAATCTTGCTCAAGAAACCGCTGATAAGTACAAAAATGAAATCAAAGCGGAATTGCAAGGTGCACGGATTACCTCCGAAACGCTCGCCACCGTCTTTGAGGCGTTGAAAGACAACAACCTCACCGACCGGAAAATGATGAACGATATTCTCAGAAATACTCTTGCCAAAAAAGAATATATCACCGCTTTCTGTATTGCCTACGATCCGGACGCTTTGGACGGAAAAGATAAAGAATACGCCGGTCAAAAACCAACTTATGACGACACCGGACGTTATGCGCCTTACTGGAACAAAGCCGGTGATAAAATTGAAGTGGAACCGTTGTACGATATTGATATTGCCGATTGGTATATCATTCCAAAAACCGAAAAACATGAGTTCATCACCGATCCTTATCCCTATCAGGTTCAGGGAAAACCCGTCATGCTCGCAAGTATGGTTTTTCCGGTTCTGCACAATGACCAGTTCATCGGTATCATCTCTTCCGATTTTGTACTCGATAAGTTACAGGAAATGATTTCCAAAGTGAATCCGCACGGTCAGGAAGGTTATTCGTGGATTCTCTCCAACGCCGGTTCTGTTGTGGCTCACTACGATAAATTGCATCTCGGAAAAGACCTGACTGAAATATTAGTGTACAATATGATCAATGCCGATCATTCCAAAATTTCAAAAATCATTGAACTCGCCAACAATTACATTTCCCAAAATCCCATCAAAGATCAAAACGATAAAGAAGAGCAAGTCGAAAAATTTAATAACAGTCGGAAATTTATTGACTCGTTAAAAGAATACGCCAAAGATTTCGACATCAAAAAAATAGATTTGACCTTGCTCAACGCCGACCTTGCAGAAGCCCTGCTTAAAGCCGACCCGATTCGCGCCAATCACGCCGTCGAAGTCAAAGACGCAATCAAAAACGGTAAACCTTATATTTTAAGCAACAAAAATTTTTACACCGTTTACATGCCCATTCAATTCAGCGAAGTTACAACACCTTGGTCGGTCGCGGTCAGTATTCCCATGAAAACAATTCTCAACAACGCTAACGCTGTCCGAAATTACGTGATTATTGTGTCGCTAAGTTCTATTTGTATTATTGCGCTGTTGCTTTATCTCATTGCAAGAAATATTACTCGACCAATTCTTCTGCTCTCAAAAACCGCCAATATTTTGGGGCAGGGAAATTTCGATGTGGCAATTCCTGTTATCAATAGCCACGATGAAATCGGTTCTTTGTCCAAAGCGTTCAAATTCATGGCGGCAGAAATCAATACTTTAGTTAGAAAGTTACAGGATCATGCGAAAGCGTTGGAAGAAAAGAATCAATATCTGAACAGATTGAATGAGTTGAAAGACGAATTTATGGCGAATACATCGCATGAATTGCGGACACCGATCAACGGAATTATCGGTATCGTTGAATCAATGATTGACGGCGCAACCGGTTCACTCACCCAAGAACAAAAATTCAACCTCGCTCTTGTTTCCAACAGCGGTAAACGTCTTTCCAATTTAGTCAACGATATTCTTGATTCCACAAAACTGAAAAATAAAGAAATCATTCTGCAAATCAAACCGGTTGATTTGAAAACAATTGTTGATACTGTCATTGTTTTGTCAAAACCGTTGATTAAGGGCAAAGAACTGGTGTTGGTCAACGCGATTGATAGTTCCTTGCCGGTTGTGGACGCGGACGAAAACAGGATTCAGCAGATTTTGTACAATTTACTCGGCAATGCGATCAAGTTTACCGACAAGGGCAAGGTTAGTGTGTCGGCAAATGTTTTAAATAATAACAATAACAATTTGGTGGCTGTTTCTGTTACGGATATGGGAATCGGAATACCGAAGGATAAATTTGACAGAATTTTTGAATCGTTTGAACAGGTTGACGGTTCGACGGCAAGAGAATACGGCGGAACAGGTTTGGGATTATCGATAACAAAAAAACTTGTCGAACTGCACGGAGGAACGATGAGTGTTGAGTCGAAATTGGGCGAAGGTTCAAAATTCACGTTCACGGTGCCGTTGTCGAAAACAACACGGGAAACAATCTCCGTCGATGAAAACGCAAGATCAATTATTGACATAGAAGACTTCGCCGAAACCTCTAAATCGCCGGAAAATGCTCTGGATAAAGAAAAAGACAGCATGAATGGTATTTATGAAATTCTTGTCGTTGATGATGAACCGGTCAATATTCAAGTGTTGAAAAATATATTATCGATACGGAATTATTCGGTGTTCAGCGTGTACAACGGCATGGAGGCTCTGGAACTGATAAAGAACGGCAGAAGGTTTGATTTGATTCTGTTAGATGTGATGATGCCGAAAATGTCGGGTTATGAAGTTTGCAAAAATTTACGGGAACAATATTCCTTGTTCGATTTACCGATATTGATGTTGACGGCGAAGAATCAAGTACAAGATGTTCTTTTGGGATTTCAGTCCGGTGCGAATGATTATATTGAGAAACCGTTTGATAAGGAAGAATTATTGGCACGAATAAAAACACATCTTGAGTTGAAACGTGCAATTCTTGCGGCACAGGCGGCAAACAAGGCAAAGAGTGAATTTATGGCGAATATGAGTCATGAAATTCGTACGCCAATGAACGCGATTATTGGTTTAACGCATCTTTTGCTGGAAACGCCGTTGGACGAACAGCAGCAGCAATACACCAGCAACGCCCACCGTGCAGCGCGGTCGCTTCTGGGAATTATCAACGATATTCTTGATTTCTCGAAGATGGAAACGGGTAAAATGACGTTGGAGCGTGCACCGTTTTCGTTGAGCGAAGTGTTGGGAGATATTGATATTATTTTCGAGGAACAAAGTACGGAAACGGGAATTAAGTTGATATTCAACCAGTCAACAGATATTCCGGCAACACTTTTAGGCGATCATTTACGGTTACGGCAAATATTTATCAATCTGATAGGCAATTCGTTCAAATTTTCCAAACAGGGTTCGATTACCGTTACGGCAAATTTGGAGTCGGAAAAAGATGATAACGTTACATTAGCGTTTTCGGTCAAAGATACCGGAATTGGAATGTTGCCGAGTCAGGTTCAGAAACTGTTCAACGCATTTACGCAAACAGATACTTCAATTACGCGGCAATACGGCGGTGTAGGGTTGGGATTAACGCTGACGCGGAATCTGATTAATTTGATGGGCGGTAAGATTTCGTTGGAAAGTGAGATAGGTATTGGAACGAATATTATTTTCACGTGTGTTTTCGGTTTGGATCCGAATGCCAAAAAAATTGACAAATTACCGTCCCCAAAACTAGAAACCGGCTCAGAGGCGGAGAAAAAGACGCTTATAAATGTCCCATTGCCGCACGAAAAAAAGTCGTTGGCGGGTTTTCGGGTTTTGTTGGTGGAAGACAACAAGGTCAATGTGTTGGTGGCGAAGGCGATGTTGGAAAAAATGCAACTCAGTGTAACTGTCGCGGAAAACGGCGAGGCGGCACTTCATCAGTTGGAGGAATCGGAAAAGTTGGGAATGAATCCGGTTTTCGATTTGGTCTTTTTGGATATTCAAATGCCGATAATGGATGGATTTGAAACGATTAGACAGATTCGCATCAATCCGCATTATGCGGGAATGGCAGTGGTGGCGTTGACGGCTCACGCCTTCGCCGAAGAAGTACAAAAATGTTTCGACAGCGGCATGAACGGACACCTCGCCAAACCAATCGACATCCACGCCCTACAAAAAGTTCTACGCCAATTTTTATTACATGAAGTCGAATAAGTCAGGTAGGCAATTATAAAGTGCAACCTTTTGCTAAAAGTCAGCAAGGTGGGCGACCTTTCGCTGAAAGGTCGCATCGGCGTACTCGCCGATTATGAATCAGATTAACGACTGCAAACTGTGTTGCTTTTCCGTTTTGGTGTCGGATTGCCGGAAATAATTACAGAAATATTAGAATATTACAGAACGAAAATAATTTTGTTACAAGACATCGTTTCGCGGCAACATCATGACTTCGCTCATTGTAACAGGAACGCTGGGGTCTTTTTTAACCTTGTTCGGTTCGTCCTTTTTCCATTTCGGAAGAGAAAAAACATTTGTTTGAGAGTGCTGTTTCGCTTTTGTCGCACAACCGGTCGAAACCAGCATCGGACAGAACAATACAACACAAAGACTAATTCCAATAAAACGTTTTTGAAGTAATGTAAAAGACATGTTTTCCATTGAGCCGAAGTTTACGGCAAACTATTTGAATTGTGAAAAACTTACCGCGATTTGACCGTTTTGAGGCTTTGTACTTAATTAATATACTTAATACTTTAATT
>JAISBG010000316.1 GCA_031266315.1 Planctomycetaceae bacterium
TGTAATTTTACTCTGTATACCGTAGCCGGTAAGGCAATAGGCTTCGCCCCCGAGTAACCGCTTCACGTTGTTGCGCTACCGTGTTCAGCTTTGCGAATTTTAAAACGGCTTTAGCATAAATCTACTCTGAGTTCAATTCGATATTGATGATTTGTTTTCCTGATTTGATATTATAGTCTAATCCAGAAGTTGTTTTATTCAAGTACTTGTCAGGAACGGTTTCAGGAATGTTGTTCCATTCTTGTCCGGTGCTGACGGTGGCGGTGTATTTACCCGGAACTGCGCCGGTTTTGTTGTCTGAATAAAACAGTTCATACTGACCGTTGTTATCGGTTCCGCCCAATGAAGTCAACACGTTTGCGGCTTCGGGATGAAAGGTAACAGCGGCGTTGGGCAATGGTTTACCGTTCAATGTTACGGTACCGGTTACTTTACCATTAGCCGGATTCTTTTGACAACCGACTGCCGAAACAAGAATAGCAATACCTATTCCGAACAACAGCAACAATAAATTTTTGTTATAAACTTTCATGTTTTAATCTCCTTCTTTTTTTGATTATGGTTTAATGTTGATGGCAATTGTATTAGTTGCAGAGCAATTGAAAATTTCCTCACAAAACTAATACAACTAGCCATCGACAAATACAAATACAATTTGTTAATACCCTTCCGTGCTATCGCCCAGATTGCAAGTTCCGAGTGAGATATAGGCACTTTGAGTTATGTTTTCACTGATGAACGAAACTGAGCCGTCAGCTCTCGCGAAATTAGCACCGCCTGTGTGCATACTTGTTACGGGTGATTCCGAATTACCGCTGACGGGTGGTCGGTTAATTCTGCAGTCTGCATCATTCATGATGAATTTCATCACACCGTTATATTGAGTCAAAAAATTCTGCGGGTCTGATTCATTGGGCTGGCGATAACCGGTAACATCACAACCAAAACCGATCCAAATACCCGCTCGCGAATCGTATTGATTCCTGTTTCTTCCGTGCGCTTCTGCAAACATGAGAGAATTACTCGTCCCGTCGCTGATTGTGCCGAAATTGGTTTTGCTGTTTGGATAAAGAAACGAATTGGGAAATGCTGATGCTCCCGTATCCCAACGCGATGCTTGATTCCATGTACCGGGCAAACCACCCCACGAAACTCCGCAAACGGCAAAATAGTTCATTTTTCCAAGTTTGCTGTTATTTGTTCCGTTGATTCTGAACTTAGTATTTTGTCTATCCATCGGACATGACGGACAACAAAACGAAGCGATTACGGTTGACGCAGGACGTGGAGTAACAATTGTTCCGCTTGTCTGATTCCATATCAAACTATCGTTACAATAGACATCTACTATCACGTTCGGTTTCGCAATACGCATGACATTCACAACACTGTCAAACAATGCAGTTTGTTCCATGTAAGGAAGCAAAAGCACTGCAAAAGTAAGAGAACCGTGAGTGGCATCTCCGCCTTGCCATGAACTACTATCGGGACCTTGCAATAACACCGCCGGTGGAAATTGATTTTTCGCATCGTGGTGGTTGTGCATTGAGATTCCGAGTTGTCTCAAGTTATTTGTGCATTGCGCACGTCTTGCGGCTTCACGTGCAGCTTGAACTGCCGGCAAAAGTAATGCAATCAAAACGCCGATGATCGCAATCACTACCAAAAGTTCAACAAGCGTGAAACCCAAAAAACCAAGACGAGGTTTAGGAGAACTCCGAAGAGAATTATCGTTACAATAATTCGGAATCGCAGAATAAAAATTCCGGTTTCCGATTTTACACGGTCGCCCCCCCCCCCCCGTTTGCCTAAATTAACATTTGCCATAAAGTCAATACTTACACTGACTTCGACATTGAAAAAACTTAACATTGAGTCTGTCTTTTTCATAATCTCCTCCATTTCATTTTGGTTACTGGATTTGATAAACGTTGCAAAAATTATTGCGCGATCAAAAAAATTCCTTTCGTTGACAAGACGAAAAAAATAAACCACACAATAAAACGACTATTATTTAAACACGATTCAAACGAACTTGGAACAAAACCAAATCCATCGCGATTAAACTCAAATTTTAAATGCGGTGCAGATTATAAAACAAGTCGCAAAAAATTGCAATACCTGATCCGACAAATTAAAAAATTTTTTAACTATTCAGCTGTCTAAAACCCAATCCCCCCCACTTGACAGACTTTATCATGTCAGCCCTTATTTATCACGTTTCCCTTAGTAGCCGACAATGTCCACCAACCGCGCCCTTATGCCCTTATTTTTTGAGGTTGAACGAAAAAAATAAGGGCATAAGGGCGCGGTTGGTGGCTTTGTCGGCTACTAAGGGACATTTGATAAATAAGGGTTGTATGCTGAAGCTGTTCGTAAAGCGATGTTGTCCAGTGCGGAATTATTAGGCTTGGACAACTGAATAGTTACTATTTTTAAAACGCGAAAAACACGAAAAGAATTTGTGCACAATTCGTGCAAATTCGTGGACAAAATGTATTTTTAGCAGGTTCGCTAATGTGATTCTTGTAATTTGTTGAACAGTTGCATGGGGCTTTGCCACCAACGTTTTGTTTTCTCGATTTCCAGTTCGCTGTAAAGTTTTGAATTATAAAATTCGAGCAACGCCGCCTTGATAGAGCAACCTTTAACCTCACAAATTTGATCCACAATAAACGCAATTTTACCCGGTAACAAAATACGAAAATTCTCCTGCGTTATTTCCGGTGATAAATTTTCTGCTTTCATGTAATCTCCTCATTCCCGATATATATTAAATTTTGCAATGATTTTTCTGTGTGGAATAAAATCTGGTTTGTGAGTTTATAAGTTTTAAGCCGTCGAATTGTTTCGGCAACATCTAAAAAATCATTTTCAAAAAGCGTCAACGACGCATAAACACGATCGTTGGCAACAGGACCAAACACAATATCATAATCATGCGAATAATTTTTGTCACTTCGATTTTGCATTATAAATTCCAGCCAATTCTTATTTGCCTCTTTGAATACAAGACAATTGAGTTCTTTATCGTACAATAAATTATCATCTGTCTCAAAAATTGAAACAACACCGCCGCCGGTTTGGTAACGTTCTCTACGGATTTGTACCCAACGTTTGGCTTGTTTCAGATCGGTCGTCGTATAAAATCCGTTGCCAAAATCAGTCGTATGATCTATTGAAGTTGGGGTTATCAGCACCGGTTTTTCAACCGCTATCATTCCGCCGTGATACAGTTTCATCTATATTTTCCGTGTCTGTTATTTCTGTTTGTCAATATAATTATTTATAAGCGGCAAAATAAATTGCCAACCTTGCGTATGCAACACTTCATAATTGTCTAAAAGATAATCCAAAACACCGGCTTCGTCAAATCGATTCGCAACCACAGAACCGGAAACAACAAAATGTTTTGCATACATCTCAATACAAAATGATACAAATTCTATTTTCTTAACTATGTATTTCATATTCCGTTTTCAAATTGAACAATCTTTATTTTATACCGTAGCCGGTAAGGCAATAGGCTTCGCCCCCGAGTAACCGCTTCACGTTGTTGCGCTACCGTGTTCAGCTTTGCGAATTTTAAAACGGCTTTAGCATAACGCAGATTTTATTAT
>JAISBG010000323.1 GCA_031266315.1 Planctomycetaceae bacterium
GATATTGATACGGATTTGCTGGTGAAACCGATAGATTCTTTGAAAATATCCGATTGGAGTCTTATTGTACTTTTTGCCGTCATTCTCATACTGATGAACGTGTCGATCTTTTATCGTTACGTTTTGAACAATTCGCTTTCTTGGAGTGATGAGGCTGTTCGTTTTGCTTTTGTGTGGTTTACGTTTCTAGGTTCAGCAATTGTATTCCGTGATAACGTTCATATTCGTGTCGATTATTTTCTTGAAAAAATGCCGCCGGTATTGCGTTTCCGTGTGGAAACATTAAGTTATTTTCTGACGGTTCTTTTTTATATTTTTCTTTTTGTTTCAGGAATATTCTGGGTTTTTCAGACACAAGGAACTCAGATGTCCAGTATGCGTTTTCCATTGAATTGGTTTTTTTACTCTGCACTTCCTGTTACTTCGCTTATTCCTTTGTACGAAGTTTTGTTTCCAAACCGCCGAACAATATCCAAAACCGATGATTTTGTACAATAAATTGTTTTATATTTTGAAATTTTTAATTTTTTTTCTTACCGGATTGGTTTGTGTGTTGGTGTGTCTTCGGACGAATCAGCAAAATGTACCAAAAACGCAGGAAAAACCGAAACTGTTTCGTGTTGCGCATGTTTACGGTCAGAGCGAATTGGTACACAAAGCGGTGGAATATTTTGCGGAACAGGTTGAAAAAGAATCCGGCGGCTCGATTGATGTACGATTTTATCCAAACGGTCAACTAGGCAAGGAGCGTGAGACTTTTGAAGGGCTTCGTTTGCACAGTATTGATATGATGATTTCAGGAAGTTCTATTATCGGCTGGTACATACCAGAATATGCGGTGGTCGATGTTCCTTTTTTGTTTCGGGATTATGATCATATCAGAAAAGTATGGCAAGGTGAAATTGGTACGGAAATGCGGCGGATTATGAAAGAGCGAACCGGAGCCGAGATGCTTGATCTTTGGTTTCGCGGTCCGCGTTATCTGACGGCTTCTTCAAAAATCATCCGTTCGCCGGAAGACCTTCACGGTTTCAAACTTCGGGTTCCTGAATTTGAAATTTACCTGAAATCATGGCAGGCGTTTGGTGCGAATGTTACACCGATTCCTGTTACAGACCTTCTTATGGCGTTAAAATTTGGAGTTGTCGATGGTCAGGAGAATCCTTTGGCAACAATTTATGGTAACAATTTACATGAAGTACAAAAATACATTATGCGGACGGAACATCTTCTTGGAATTTTCGTAGTTTGCATTGACCAATCGTTCCGCAACCGCTTTACGGATCAAGAACAGATGATTATTCTCAATGCCGTCAAAAAGACAACAGATTGGCATAACGCCGAATTATTTGCCGCTGAAAGAGAATATGAACGAAAATTGCAGGAATCGGGTATCGGATTTATTGACGTGAACCGCGAAGCATTCCAACATTTGGCAAGAAAAAAAATTCCGCCGCTTTTTGAAAATCGTTGGGCAACGAATATTCTGAACAGAATTAACGAAACAAAGTACTTGATCAAGTAATTGATCAAGTAATTGATCAAGTAATTGATTAAAAAATTGATCAAAAAAGTTGACCGGAGAAACAAAACGATGGTATTGCTTATTGGTGTTATGTTGTTATTGATGCTTCTCGGAATTCCAATTGGTTACGCTATTGGTATTGCGTCGTTGTTTTATGTGGTTTTTGTGAGTGATATATCAGCGATGGTTATTGCGCAACAGATAAGTGCGGGAGCAGACTCGTTGGTCATGGTTGCGTTACCGTTTTTCCTTCTTGCCGGTGAAATCATGAATGAGTCGGGGATTACTCAAAAATTGACACGGTTTGCACTTTCTTTGATTGGACCGATTCGCGGCGGACTTTCGCATGTTGTTGTGATTGCGAATGTTCTGGTTGCGATGGTATCCGGTGCGGCGATTGCCAACGCGGCGGCTGTTGGTTCAACGATGATTCCTATAATGGTACGCAAAGGTTATCCGAAAGATTTTGCGGCGGCGGTCAATGCCGCGTCTTCGATTATTGGAGCGGTTATTCCGCCGAGTGTTGGTTTCATTATTTATGCTTCGGTTTCCGGTGTTTCGGTCGGTAAGTTGTTTCTTGCCGGAACGGTTCCCGGTATCTTGCTTGCTATTGGTATGATTATTGTTTGTGCGATCATTGCTAAAATCGAAAACCATCCGAAAGGGGAATCCTATTCGATCAAAGAATTTTGCAACAGTTTTATCCATGCCTTGCCGGGTCTTTTTATGCCAATTATTGTTCTAGGCGGAATTTTCAGCGGTGTGGTTACTCCGACGGAAGCGGGGGCGTTGGCGGTTGTTTATGGTTTGGTTGTTGGGTTGTTTGTTTACCGGACATTGAAATTCCGTAATCTTCCCAGTATTTTCCTGAATGCCGCCAAACGTTCCGCGTCAATTTTGTTCATTATTGCCGGAGCCGCCTGTTTCGGTTTTCTCCTTTCCCGTGAAATGGATGTTACGGCATTTGTCCGTTTTTTTCATTTTTTTGAAGGTTATCCGGCATTGATGATGCTTTCGATCATTGGTGTCATTTTACTGCTTGGCATGTTTATGGAAGGCGGAAGTATCATGGTTATCTTAACACCATTTTTGTTACCGCTTGTTGTTTCTTTTGGTATTGATCCGGTTCATTTTGGTGTGGTGTTCCAGATTGCAATCATGGTTGGTCTGCTAACTCCGCCGTTGGGAATACTTCTTTTTGTAATTTCCGGCACATCAGATGTTCCGATTAAATCCATTTGTTTCCGTCTTCTTCCCTTTTTTGTTATTATTATTATGATTCTCTTACTGGTTGCTTTTGTTCCGTCCATTTCTCTCTGGCTTGTCCAGCAACAAGGAAAAAATTTATGAATTTTTCCGGTTGTTTCAGAATCTTGGGAAAGTAACCACATTTACAAATGAGAGGTTGCTCACTCCCTCAATTTCATAACGAAGCAATTTTTTTCAGCACACAGATAACACAGATTGTCATGATTAGTACAGAGAAAAAAATTGTAACCGTTCA
>JAISBG010000354.1 GCA_031266315.1 Planctomycetaceae bacterium
CAAATATTTTGTTTATTTGCGGCGGTACATTTGTCGGTTTGGAAGACATTATTGGTCGGCGTCTTGGCAAAAAGTCAATTGGTTTCAACCAAACGGCAACGTTGAATCGCGAGGAACGATGTTCCAGTTATCTTTCAAAAGTTACATCTGAGGATATTAACCATTTTGGTTTGATTCCTGAATTGGTTGGTCGGTTGCCGGTTATTTCGACGCTTGCTCCGCTTGATGAGGCGGCTCTGATTCGTGTGATGAGCGAACCGAAAAACGCTTTAGTGAAACAATATAAACGGCTTTTCCAAATGGAAGATGCGGATGTTGAATTTACTGAAAGTGCGTTGGTGGCGATTGCCCGAAAGGCTCTCGAAAAAAAGACAGGAGCACGCGGTCTTCGGTCAATTGTTGAAAATGTGATGCTTGATATTATGTATGAACTTCCTGATCTTCCTGCGGGTGAAGTTTATCATGTAACAGAAGATGTGGTCGAAGGACGTACAACCGTGTTGCCAATGAAAGAACCATTGACAAAAATTGCGTAACATAAAATGGTTTCGCAAAAGGTAAGGCAACCATGAAGTATGTGACCAATAAGGTGGGCGACCTTTTGCTAAAAGGTCGCGTCGGCAATAGCCGACAGTGAATCAAATTAACGACGCAAATTGTGTTGCCTAACGTTTTGGAGTCATCAATGCCGAGTCAACCGGCGCGACCCTTCAGCGAAGGGATCGCCCACCACTTTTCGCCGACGCAATCTTTCAGCGAAAGGTTGCCTTGTTTGCCTACCTCGTTGATAGAAATTTTTGTTTACCCTACTTTTTAATTTGTGCAACAATTCCCAAAAATTGTCGGTAGTTTTTGTTGCCTATTTTCCTGCCTCAACCTTCTTTATTTTATCGTATGACGATTAACGAACTTCGCAAACAACTTTGGGATTATGACCGGCGTTACCGGCTTGGCGAACCGGTTATTTCTGATACGGAATATGATTTATTGCTTCGAAAACTTCAAAAATTGGAAGCAGGAAGCAACGAAAAAATTCCGCCGGACAGTCCGACGCAACGTCTCGGCGGTGAACCAATGGAAGGATTGGTAACAGTTGCTCATCGTGTTCCGATGTTGTCAATTGAAAATACGTACAATATCGGAGAACTCCGCGAATTCGGCAATCGTGTTACGAAATTACTTGGTGATATTCCAAACTCTGATTTGAAAGAAACAGAAAAAACAGCATGGGTTGTTGAACTGAAAATCGATGGTGTTGCCGCTTCGTTAATTTATGAAGAGGGTCTGCTTGTTCAAGGATTAACGCGGGGCAACGGTATTTTAGGTGACGATATTACACACAATGTACGGACATTGCGTGATATTCCGTTGAAGTTGACAACAAAAAAGCCGCCGAAACAGATTGAAATTCGCGGCGAAATTTACATGCGTAATTCCGATCTTGTCCTGCTGAATCAATCTCAACAGGCAGCCGGATTGACAACGTATGCGAATACCCGTAACGTTACAGCCGGCAGTGTACGATTACTCGATCCGAAAATCTGCGCGGAACGCCGTTTGCGTTTTTTTGCGCACAGTATTGGTTTTTGTGACGGATTGAATACGGCAAATCATTTTGATTTTCTGGAAGAGTTGAAGAGTTACGGTATTCCTGTAACGCCGCATGTCCGGCGGTTTGGTTCTTTTTCCGAAGCCGTTGATTATTGCGAATCGTTGTATGCAGCGGAAGAGAATTTTTTATCGGAACTTGATTTTGAAATTGACGGTCTTGTCCTGAAACTTGACCGGTTTGATTTGCGTGAAAAACTTGGCTCCACTTCAAAATCGCCGCGTTGGATTATCGCGTACAAAGTGGAAAAGTACGAGGCTGTAACAAGACTTTTAGAAATTCGTGTTCAGGTTGGTAAAACCGGTACAATAACTCCGGTTGCCGAATTGGAACCAGTCGAATTGGCGGGAACAACTGTTTCCCGTGCGAGTTTGCACAATGCAGAAGAAATTGAACGGAAAGATATTCGAGTTGGCGATACGGTGGTGGTTGAAAAAGCGGGAAAGATTATTCCGCATATCGTCCGTGTTGAAAAACATAAACGTACAAAAAAATTCGCGCCGTTTGAATTTCCGTCATCGTGTCCCGTTTGCGGTGCGGCGTTGTCCAAAGCGGAAGGCGGCATTTATATTCGCTGCAATAATTCGGAATGTCCCGCTCAGATTAAAGAAAAACTTCGGTACTTTGCCGGACGTAACGCAATGGATATCGAAGGACTCGGCAGGGAATTGATTGAGCAGTTGGTCGATTCGGGGCTTGTCAAAAATTTCGGCGATCTTTACCGGCTAAACTGGAATTTAATTCGTTCCAAAAACCTTGAACGAATGAAAGCAAAACCCAAAAAACCGGACGAAATACCGTTACTCGTCAAAAACCTTCTGAATGGTATTCAGAAAAGCAAAAACCGTGATTTGGGAAAATTTCTGAATGCGTTGAGTATTCGGCATGTCGGCGTCCGAATGTCGGGAATTTTGGCAAAACATTTCGGAAGCCTTGAAAAACTTCGGGCGGCAACGGAAGAGGAATTGAGTAACATTAATGAAGTCGGTACAATTATTGCTCAAAACGTGTTCAATTTTTTCCGAACAGAAACCGCTTTGATCGATGATTTAATTGACCAACATGTCTGCCGAACCAATCAAAGTAACGATCAAAAGGCGGAAGATTACAGCACGGATTCTAATATTGACTCAAAAAATAAAAAAACAACTTTGTTCGACTCAATATCTGTTTCCGATAATTTGTCCGTTGCTCAACATTCACTTCAACACTTGCCGTTTCAGGACATGACGATTGTTGTTACTGGAATACTGGAACATTTTAAACGCAACGAAATTGAAGAAGTTCTCGAAAAACACGGCGGACGTCCTTCGTC
>JAISBG010000383.1 GCA_031266315.1 Planctomycetaceae bacterium
CAGATGTTAATTCGATAGCGGAATACTCAGGAAGGGCAAACCGATTGGAGTCAATAACCGCTCAATCGGTGCGACCGCTCAGCGAGCGGATCGCCCACCTTATAATACGGATTGACCAACTTTCAATACGAAAAGAGGTAGGCAATCTGCTCAAAGAGGTGAGCAATCCGCTTAAAGAGGTGGGCAATCCGCCCGCTGGGCGGTTGCGCCGGTTGAGTTTTAATTGACTCCAACCGGCAATGCCCCTTCTTCCAGATGTTAATTCGATAGCGGAATACTCAGGAAGGGCAAACCGATTGGAGTCAATGACCGCTCAACCGGCGCGACCGCTCAGCGAGCGGATCGCCCACCTTATAATACGGATCGTCCACCTTACAATACGGATTGACCAACTCTTTTGACCGCGCATTGCCCAAAACAAATCATTCACAACAATAAACGGACGATTCGTGCCTTGGCACGAATGACTCGTTTAAAGGCACGAATGACTCGTGCCTTTAAACAAATGACTCGTGCCTTTAAACAAATGACTTGTGCCTTTAAACGAATGACTCGTGCCTTTAAACGAACGGCTCGTGCCTATTATCTCTCGGTTGGTGTTCTATCGAACACGGAAAGTAGGAAAAACACGAAGTGGGGAGTTGATTCTTTTTCGTGGGTTTCGCGGGTTTCGTGTTCAAGAAAAGGAGATTATACTTTGAACGGTAACAACTGGGTCTTTTGTAGGAACGCGGGCGTCCCGCCCGCAATAGCAAAATAATGTTCTGTAGTTCTATGCAGTCTATGCAGGCGGGACGCCCGCGTTCCTAAAACAACCTATTTATAACAGCATTGGGTATATTTTGGTCAGGGCTTGCCCCGCTTGAAGTTTTAACGTTTCCGCTTAAAATAGTTGCCTATGGAAACAAATACGGAGCGTTGCCTTGTCAATCGAGGCGGAAAAAATTTTTTAACAGCCGGATTTTATTATGACAACACATTGGATTTCAAAACGTGCCGGAACATTTGAAGCGTCCGGTATTCGAAAAGTATTTGATCTTGCGGCGAATCTTCAGAATCCAATCAATCTTTCGATTGGTCAGCCCGATTTTGATGTGCCGGAAGCCGCACGGAACGTCATGATCAACGCGATTAACTCCGCTAAAGGCGGTTATACGCCCACTCAAGGGCTTGCGGTATTTCGTGAAACGCTTCAAAAACGAATTGACGCTCAATACGGTCATTCCAATCGGTCTGTTTTTATTGTCAGCGGAACCAGCGGGGCACTTGTTTTGGCGTTGCTTGTTACGGTTGACGCGGGCGATGAAGTGATTTTCTTTGACCCGTATTTTGTCATGTACGACGCTTTAGTGCGAATGACCGGCGGTGTACCGGTTGCGGTGGATACGTATCCTCATTTCCAGTACGATATTCAACGTCTGGCGGACGCAATCACGCCGAAAACAAAGGCAATTATCCTAAACTCTCCCGCAAATCCAAACGGTAAAGTCGCCACTCGTGAAGAAGTAAAAGCCATCGCCGAACTCGCCGATAAACACAATATTTTACTTATCAGTGATGAAATTTATAGAACGTTTTGTTATCAGGAGTTTGCGTCTCCGGCGGAGTACAACCCCAATACGTTGGTTATGGACGGCTTTAGCAAGTCGCACGGAATGCCGGGTTGGAGGGTTGGTTTTGTGCATGGTCCCAAGGAATTGATTGAGCAAATGCTCAAATTTCAACAATATACCTTTGTTTGTTCGCCGCATGTCGGGCAACTCGGAGCGTTAGCGGCGTTGGACATTGATATGACCGCTCAAATTGAAAGTTACCGCAAACGCCGCGACATGCTTTACGACGCTCTCAAAAATGATTACGAAATCAACAAACCGGAAGGAGCGTTTTACATGTTCCCGAAAGCCCCTTGGGGAACCGCGACGGAATTTGTCGAAAAAGCAATTACGGAATATTCAATGCTGATTATACCGGGCAATGTCTTCAGCCGGAAAGATACACATTTCCGTATTTCTTACTCTGCCACCGAAGAAACGATTCAACGTGGTATCGAAGCCTTCCGAAAACTGGCGAAAAAGCCGTAAACCCTTTCACCGCAAGTCAAAAACCGGATTAGGTGTTTCCCACTGGAATAATAAAATAATTGGTAATATTTCAGTGAATTTTCGTTAAAGGTAGGCAATCATCAGGTGGGCAACCTTTTACAAGAGGTAGGCAACCGTTTACAAGAGGTGGGCAACCGTTCGCTGAACGGTTGCGTCGGCGATAGCCGACTGTGAACTAGATTAACGACGGCAAATGATATTGCTTTCCGTGTTGGAGTCAATGCAGAGTCAACCGGCGCAACCGCCCAGCGGGCGGATTGCCCACCATTTTCCGCGATTCTTCGTGTTTAAAATGAACTTTTCAATGCTTGGACACCTAATACGGTAGAATTAGGACATTTCATGCTCTGCTCAGAAAATCGCCGGTTCGGGTATCCACACGAATGAGTTCGCCTTCATTGAGATATTCGGGGACTTGAATTTCAAGACCGGTTTCGAGAGTTGCCGGTTTGGTGCGGGATGTCGCGGAATTACCGCGTGCTGCCGGATCGCATTTGACCACTTTAAGCGAAACCGCCGTCGGAATCTCAATACCAACACATTCGTCATTGTAAATCAACGCCCGAACTCCTTCCAATTCTTCCGAAATGTATTGCATTTCTTCATCAATATCTGTTTTTTTCAAACTGTACTGGTTGTAGTCCAGATTATCCATAAAAATACAATCATCAGCATCACTGTACAGATATTTTACTTCGCGCCGCTGGAAATCGGCAGAGTTGAGCGATTCCGTACCTTTAAGCGTTATATCGACTTTTTGTTTCGTCACAAGATTTCGCGCACGGAATTTGTAAAGAGTTGCCGCACCGCGTGCTGACGGCGATTGAACGTTAATTCCTTCAATAATACAAGGGGAACCGTTGTAAACGACAACTTCCCCGCGTTTAATTTCCTTAGCAATCATTATAATAGTGGAAAGTGGATAGTTGAGAGTGGATAGTTAATAAATAGTGAATAATTGATAATGGATAGTTGAAAGAGCAGATAAACGAAAAAAATTATTCACTATCCACTATTAACTCTCCACTATCAACTAAATAATTACTCCGCTTGCCGGATCAATCGCAATTCCCTGACAAAGGCGGCACAAAATTTCAAGAACGAATACTAACGTGTTCGGGTCAATCCGTTCAAACTCGGAGCTGTCTTCCAAACAAGCTTTTTCATCGGGTTCCACACCATTGACAAGGCAATTTTCGTAAGAATCCGGGTCGAAATGAAACCGTTTTCTTTGATTGGGAAACAGTTTATCGGAATAGTTTCCATTTGAAAAGAGTGATTCCGTTTTATTCTTTTCCCGCGGCGCAAATTGGAGGACAGGCATTTTGACAATTTTGAAAGCGGCAGTTCCGGCGGTTTGTTCAAAGTGAAGGATTTCAAATTTTGCCAGACATGTTTTCGCTTCACGGAGCCGTTCTTTTTCTTTCGCCGTACTGCCTTTTTCAAGTATTTCGGCAAGACGACAAATTTCGTGATGAACATCATTTCCTTCGTGGTACACAATTTCCAGAGCGGAATGATCTTCATAAGAAGCAACTGTCATGGCAAGAAGATTTCCACCGGGTTCCGCTTTACTGTCGAGAATGGTGAGTGTTCCGGCAACATGTCGCAATTCCCGACGAACATCCGATAATCGCGGACGCATTGCCGGATTGAAAAGCACGAAATACGTTTCGCGCCAGGTATAACGTTCATCGTTAAATAAAGACATCGGAATATGTGAGGTGTTAGGTGCCGGATCAATGCCGAAAGTTATGAACCTGCAAGTCTCCCATTGTAAACCAGCGCCAAAATCAATACAAGCGTTGTCCCTTAATTTTAGCCAAGCGTTTCCGACAGTTAGGCACATCACACTCTTACGGAGGTTATCAAAACTTCAAACTTCAAATTTCAGACAACACTCAACACTAAAATCATTCCAGAGATAATAATCATGCCATAGACAATCAAACGAAAATAATAGTCGCTAACGTAATGATGTAGCCGGTTGCCGAGAAGCATACCCGAAATCAAAAACGGCAATGTTATGATAAGTACCCAACCGATTTCCGGTGTCCAACCTTGTTGGTCAAACAAGGAAAATCGGAGTATCCAGATTGTATTCATCGTGAACCAAAGCAAGCAGAGGCTTACGCGAAACAAGGACTTATTCGGTAACGCTTTTGAAGCGTAGAGGACAACAAACGGTCCGCCGGAAACAAACGCTCCATGAACAATACCGCCCAAAAACAACACTCCCCGCATCAATAAATTCTTTTCTGCAACCGAAATTGATTCCGGCGATAAATTCGTATCGTTTTTATTGATCGTTTTTTTCATTCCATGTATTCCAATACCAATCATAAATAAGGACAACAGTCCTTTCAAAATATTTTCAGGGAGATAATCGAACAATAACATTCCTATGGGAAGTCCAATCCCGACATAAACGACAATAAACAAATATTCTTTCCAAACGATATTTTTCCAAGAAACCAAAACGATGTAACCGGCTAATATCCAAGCCAACACCGCTAATACCGGCACCGCGACTTTAATTCCCAGTAACATGGCGATAAACGGTAACGCTAAAACCGTACAGCCGAAACCGGTAATTCCTTCAAGAGCATGTGTACCAAACACAATAATACCAACAAGGAAAATTTGTACCCACTCATTCATTACCGTAAGTTTCCTGTAAATGTTTCGTAAAACTGTAAAAACAAAATACCTCGAAATTTAATATCATTGTCAAAGACCGAATTAATATTGCGAATTTGCTTCCACCTTTTCTCGAACAGATATTCCAAGATCGAAAGTAAAAATATTCGTTTCAGGTTTGACCTGTATTTTTAGAGGAGTGGTCTCTTGGGTTCGGAATTTTTTATCAATAACTTCAAAAGAGTTTTTTTGAATTTCATTCAAAATTCTGTCGTACTCTCTAATTTCTTGGTCTGTATTGACATTTTTTGGAAGAACCAAGTCTGCCGGTGTTTCTACTTTTGTTGCTGTAATACTGTATCTGCCTAACGGGAGTCCGTTATATTTTCCTTGAGTTTTTAATTCGATTATTCCGGCTTGATTTGTTATTCCGCCGGCAGTCCACGGAGACGATCCGAAATCCTCATTTATTGCAATAATAGAAACTCCTTGCAACGGTTTACCATCTTGTACGATTGTTATTTTCGTTTTATAAAGTTTCGGTATTCCATGAGGCAACTGTTGGTAACATCCGAAAAATATGTTTATCATTAACAAAAACAAACACAAGAAAATTCTTGAATAAAAACAACTTCGGGAAAATTCATTGAGTATAAAGTTCATTGTCAGGATTTTTTGTTATAATATATTATAATATATTCTACACCGGAAACGTT
>JAISBG010000463.1 GCA_031266315.1 Planctomycetaceae bacterium
ATGTGGGCGGTTTTCCAAAGTTAATCGCAACAAAAAAACAATCGACAACAGGCTTGAGAATATATGGATGCGGAAAATTTTTCATTTCTTTGGAAGGGCATTTTATTGGGGATTCATGCCGGAATTTCTCCGGGTCCGGTTACAACACTTCTCGTAACGGAATCACTGTTACATGGACGGCGTGCCGGAATGAAGATTGCATTTGTGCCGGTCTTGACGGATTTACCGGTGGTTGCGGTGATTATTCCGTTACTTTATTATCTGACGTTTGACGCAACAACAGTGATTGCGGTCATTTCAATGGTTGGAGCCTTAATTCTTTGCGGTTTTAGTTACGAAAGTTTTTCGGTTACGGAATCGCGGTATGAACGCGGTGAGGTGTCGCGGATTTCGTTATGGAAGGCGGTGGGAATGAATTTTTTCAATCCGAATTTGTACATTTATTGGATTACCATTTGCGGACCGCTGGCGGTTTCCGGTTTGTATCGCGGTTGGGCAACAATGTTCTTATTTCTTGCAACGTTTTATATTAGTATAACTTCGGTGAAACTGGGTCTTTCATTGACGGTTGGAAGTGTTCGTCACTCGTTGAATTTGAAGGTGATTGTCTGGATCAACCGCTTTCTCGGTGCGGCAATGCTTTTATTTGCCCTATTTTTTTTTCGACAAGGATTCCAAATGCTGACCGGTGAAATAACAATACATTTTAGCGGAAAATGATCATGCGGTTTACTATATTGTGTTAGGGTTGCAAGTTTTCGGAATACTTGCAGCCGTTCTTTGTTTCGGATATGATAGGAATCTCTTTTTGTAAGTTGTTTTGGTAAATTGTTTTCCCCGTTGCGAAGTTTGGATTAAAATATTATGGACATTATTAAATTCTCAATTGATAATCCCGTCAAAGTTGCGGTTGGTGTATTATTGACCATTCTTTTTGGCGTTCTGGCATTTGTTTCCGTTCCCGTTCAGATGACACCCGATGTGGAACGTCCCGTCGTTACTATTCGAACTACATGGCAAGGACGAAGTCCCGAAGAAGTTGAAAAGTCCATTCTTATGGAGCAAGAGAAAAAACTCAAGACATTGCAAGGACTTTATCAGATGACTTCAACCGCCCAATTAGGGGAAGGGCGAATCGAACTTGAATTTACCGTCGGTTACGATATGAGCCGCGCCGTTCAGGAAACCTCCAACCGGCTCAACGAAGTTCCTCGCTATCCCGATGATGTGGAACGTCCGGTGATTCGCGCCGCCAGCGCGAATACCGATGAAGCTATCGCCTTTGGGTTGTTCACTTCTGAGAATAACCCCGAATTTGAAATGGCTGAGTTTTATGATTACGCCGACCGCTATGTCAAACCTGCCTTTGAACGTATCAAAGGTTTGGCTCAGGTCGATGTTTACGGCGGACGCGAACACGAAGTTCAGGTTCGGTTTGATCCTGTTGTGTTGGCACAAGCCGGTATCTCTGTTGACGAACTCCGCTCCGCAATTATGAACGATAACCTCAATGAATCCGCCGGCGATTTATCAAACGGTCGTCAGGATATTCGGTTTCGTGTGTTGGGACGTTATGACTCCTTAGAACCAATTCGTAATGTTATTGTCAAATATATTGACGGCGCACCTATCTATCTCAAAGATATTGCCACTCCTTGTCTTGCTCTGAAAAAGAATACGTACTTCAACCAAAGTATGGGGCGTACGTCCATGTCCATGTATTTCCGCCGCGATACCGGCGCAAATGTCCTAAGTATTATGCAGGAAGTCAACCGTATCGGTAAGGAAATCTCCAAACCCGGTGGTTTACTCGACCTTTACAAAAATGACCGCTACCAAATCAAATTTGAACTCTTGTACGACGATTCTCTCTACATCAACAACGCCGTTGCTTTAGTCAAGCAAAATATGTACGAAGGCGGTATTCTGGCAATTGTCGTCCTGTTGCTTTTTCTGCGAAGTTTCCGTCCTACTCTTATTATCTCTATTGCAATTCCGATTTCGATTGTCGGAACGTTTGTTGTTCTTTACGCCGCCGGACGGAATATCAATGTTATCTCATTAGCCGGACTCGCGTTTGCAATTGGAATGGTCGTCGATTGCGCTATTGTAGTTCTGGAAAATATCGACCGGCACCTTCACATGGGGCAAACCGTTCTTGTTGCCGCTTACGAAGGTACCAAAGAAGTTTGGGGCGCCGTCTTGGCACAAACATTGACTACTGTTGCCGTCTTCTGCCCCGTTCTGACCATTCAGGAAGAATCCGGTCAACTCTTTTATGATATTGCCATTGCGGTTTCGGCGTCGGTTCTTATTTCGTTGCTGGTTGCGATTACGGTCATTCCGGTTTGCGCGGTCAACTGGCTTCGCGAAAAACCAAAACAGCACGACTCACAACACGGTTGGTACGGTTGGCTTTACAGTATTATTCATTCTTTGTTCGGACTGGCACCAATCTGCCAAAAACTTTCCAATGGTTTTGCTCATCTGGTGTATCTGCTGACCTTCCGAAGTTTGTCGGGAATATGGGTTCGGCTTGTGATAATCGCGTTCATTTCCGGTGCCGCAACATTCCTCAGTTTTAGTCTGATGCCCCCTGCCAGTTATCTGCCGACCGGCAATAAAAACGTTCTCAACGGCAATATGCTTCTTCCGCCGGCTTATTCTATTCAGCAAAATGTGTTGGTTGGGCGGCGTGCCGAAGAATTTCTGAGACCGTACTGGGAAGCCCAAACGGTTGCGGAAGCCTCTGCAATTCAGGAGATTGTCGATACGCGAACCAATAAAGTTGTTCCCATAATACCGCCGATTAAAAGTTTTTATATTGTGGTTCGGAATCAGGGAGTTTTTATGAATGTAACCAGCAAAGACGATGATTTGGTCAAACCGCTTGAAGTTCTTTTGAACTCGATGATGAACGCGATTCCGGGTTGTTCCGGCAATGCCCAGCAACAAGGAATTTTCGGCAGGCGCGGCGGCGGTTCCAACTCCGTGCAAATCGAAGTGATTGGTTCCGACATGCAACGGCTTCGGGATTCCACCAATTATCTGGAACAACGTCTGGTCGGTGTGTTTTCGCGTGCAGGTGTTCGGAGTGAACCGGCAAATTATGACCTGAACGGTCCCGAATGGGAAATCATTGTCGATCAGGTTCGGGCAAAAGAACTGGGGTTGAGTGTTCAGTCGCTGGCTTACACGTCGCGGGCAATGATTGACGGAATTTATGTTGGTGATTTCGATTACGAAGGGGACAATATTGACCTGACATTGATTCGTGATCCTGATATTCCGCTGACACCGGACGAATTTGAAACGCTTCCCATTTCGATTATCGATAACGACGGAAAACGGCAACTCATGCCGGTTGGTCAATTAGTCAGTTTTGCCAAAGCGGACGCTTCGCAACAAATTCGTCGTGTAGAACAGGAACGGGCAATCCGGTTGACGGTTAGTCCGCCTTCCGATGTGGCGTTGGAAACGGCTCAGGCTCAAATTTTGCAGATTGTCGAGGAGTCGCACCGTGAAGGCGGAATGACACCGGATACGTTTGTCAAATTATCAGGAAATGCCGACAAACTTTCCCAAACCCGACGGGCAATGTTAGGACAATGGACAGGGTTAAACAGTGAATCGGTTCTCAATTTAATTGCGTCGCGGTTTTTCCTTTCGCTGTTGATTACTTATCTTCTGATGGCGGGATTATTTGAAAGTTTTCTGTATCCGTTTGTTATTATGTTTAGTGTCCCGTTTGCAATGGTGGGCGGTTTTATCGGGTTGGCGATTATCAATCATTACGACCCGACGCAACAAATGGATACGTTGACAATGCTGGGGTTTGTGTTGTTGATAGGAGTTGTTGTCAACAACGCTATTTTGTTGGTTCATCAGACGTTGAATTTTATGAAAGGTCGCGGCGAATCGGAAACAGATATTATCGAAAAGATGAATTACCGCGAAGCGATTCGAGAAGCGGTTCGGACGCGGATAAGACCAATTTTTATGACCACAGCGGCGGCGGTGATTGGAATGGTTCCGTTGGTGATAAAATCCGGTGCCGGAAGTGAATTATATCGTGGTATTGGTTCGGTGGTTATTGGCGGTTTGGTGTGTTCAACACTTTTTTCGCTCTTTGTTGTGCCGTTAATGCTCAGTCTGGTGATTGACATCCAATTCGGTCTTTTCCGCCTACTCGGAAATAACCCGCCCGATTTCACAAAAGAATGATTTCAATTTATGGTAGATTAACAGCAGTTACGCAACAACCGAAATGCTGATTGACGATGCCCAAAGGTGGGCGATGTTTTGCTAAAACATCGTGTCGGCGTTAGCTGACTGGAATCAGGGGCAAAGTCGGCTATTGCCGACATGACCTTTCAGCGAAAGGTCACTCACCTTTGTGATTGTCCACTTGTTATTCGTCTTCATTTTCGACTTTGGCGATCATTTTGAGGAATTGTTTCATGTCGGGGCAACGTTTCGAGACTTCCGGTTCAATACAACTGTGAATCGCACGGGCAAGTATTTTATTGATATTCGGACGAAATTCAAAAATTGATGCGGGCGGTTCACTGTGGGACATTGCGGCATTGCCGCTGTCTCCGCGGGGCCAAGGAAGTTGCCGCGTGCACAGTTCGTAAATAGTAACACCGAAAGAAAAAACATCCAACCGAATATCTGTTGGTTTCCGGCGCACCAATTCGGGAGCCATATAATTAGCAGTTCCGGTACGATTTCCGGGATCGGTGAACGGCGGACGGTTCGGAACACTTAACCCAAAATCAGTCAACTTCAAAACTGTTCCGTCCCCAACAAACAATAAATTACGCGGACAAATATCACGATGAATAAACCCCTTCTCGTGAACCGCCTGCAACGCCTCTGCCACTTGACGAATATAAAAAACTCTGGCTCCCGCCATGAGGTCTTCCCGAACCATGAGAACATTGTTCAGACCGGTTCCCTCAAGATATTCCATGACTAAATATTGTTCCCCCGCTGTTGTCAGACCTTGCTCAAAAGTTTTGACAATATACGGATGGTCGAATAACACCGCAATTTCACCTTCGGTTGGTTTGTGAAGCCCTTTGAAACGGGCTTCGACGGCGGTGGTTTTTTTCATATCGAGAATTTTTAACGCAACCAGTTGACCGGTTTCCCGATCACGCGCCCGATAAACTTGCGACATGGTTCCGGAAATCGCCGAATGAAGTAATTCGTAGCGGTTCCGATAATTCAATTTGCCTTTACCGAATATCTTGGAAAAAAAACTCATCTTGGTAGAAAATTAATGACAAATTATTTATTAACGATTCCTAAGTCCGTAGGACTTTAATTTATACTTTTCACGGTTAAAAACTACCTTTTTATTTTCGCAAATCAATAGGAAGGTGGGCGATCTGCCCGCTGGGCGGTTGCGCCGGTTGGTATATCATTGATTCCAAACGGATTGCCTTCCCAGAATATTCTCTATCGAAACAACACGCAAAGAAGAGGCATTGCCTGTTGGAATCAATGAATACTCAACCGGCGCGACCGCCCAGCGGGCGGATCGCCCACCTCAT